>JBJEUH010000111.1:0-4029 GCA_051883735.1 Candidatus Ventricola sp. | reverse complement strand
CGCTCGGCCTCGCCGTAGGGCGGGCCGTAGTTGTTGGCGAGGTCAAAGTGCGTGACGCCGTGGTCAAACGCGGTGCGCAGGATGGCCTGCTGCGTGTCGAAGGGCGTGATGTTTCCGAAGTTGTGCCACAGGCCCAGGGACAGCGCGGGGAGCTTCAGGCCGCTTCTGCCGCAGCGGCGGTAGGGCATGGCGTCGTAACGGGTTTCGGCGGGGATATATGTCATAAGCATCCCTCCTGTTGCAAAGCATGTCGATGGGGATATTGTAGCACAGATCGGGGTTGAAGAAAAGAAAAAGCTCAGCGGAAACATGCGCAAAGGAAACCGGCATGATGCCGGCTGCATCCCCGACGGTGTCCTGTAAACCTTGAGGCTCTGTGCCCGGGGTCGCTGCTTTGAGATTGACATGAGAAACGGCCCGCGTGTTGACGCGGGCCGGGAAATGGTGTAGAATGTAGTCAAGAGGAGTGAAAGCCTCGCGCGATGTATACCCGCTGACGCGGATTACAGCACTTGAAAAGCCTTGGCCGCCGTATAGACTGACGCTCTACACGGCGGCGATGCTTTTATAAGCCCTTTCCGAGCATATAAACAGCGATCATCAGGGAGAGCAGCGAAAACACCCAGCCGGTGACGGCAAGGAAATCGTTGTTCTTCATGGTATCACCCTCTTTCGTATGGGCGAAAGCGGGCAGCGCAGCCGTGCGAGTCCTCTTGACTACACCGCTATCATAACACAGGCACGCCGCGAAGACAAGCGCGGCGTGCCTTTTGTATGCAGTGATGCGGATTCGCGGATCAGCCCTGCCGGGAGGATCGGACCCGTCTCAATCGTAGGCTGCTTTGCAGCCTGCTCTGAGACTGCGCTTTTCATTTTATTGGGTTACGTTGGGGCCGCAGGCCCCAAACCCTGCCTGAGGGATTTCAATCCGGGGAACTCGCATAGTCGCGCCATCGGGCGCTCCTTGCGATTCCCGACGCTCCGCCCGCCTGTTTCCGCCAAAGGCGGCGGCAGGCTCCGGTCCCCCAGACCCCTTCTTCGCTTCGCGCGGCTGAAAGCGGGTCAGTCGGTGTACTCGACCCGCCGGCTCTTCTCCAGCACGGGCCTGAGGTACTGGCCGGTATAGCTGGCCGGGCATGCGGCGACCTCCTCCGGCGTGCCCTCGCACACCAGCGTGCCGCCGCCGTCGCCGCCCTCCGGGCCCAGGTCGATGACGTAGTCGCAGGCCTTGATCACGTCCAGGTTGTGCTCGATGATGAGCACGGAGTTGCCGCCCGCGGCGAGCTGACGCAGCACGCCCACCAGGCGCTCGCAGTCGGCCATGTGCAGTCCGGTCGTCGGCTCGTCGAGCACATAGAAGGTCTTGCCCGTGCTCGTACGGGAGAGCTCCGTGGCCAGCTTCACGCGCTGGGCCTCGCCGCCGGAGAGCGTGGTGGAGGGCTGGCCGAGGCGGATATAGCCCAGGCCCACGTCGTAGAGCGTCTGCAGCTTGCGGGAGATGCGCGGATACGCCGAGAAGAAGTCAAGCGCCTCCTCGACGGTCATGTCCAGCACGTCGGCGATGGACTTGCCCTTGTAGGTGACCTCGAGCGTCTCGCGGTTGTAGCGCTTGCCCTTGCAGACCTCGCAGGGGACGTAGATGTCCGCCAGGAAGTGCATCTCGATGCGCAGAATGCCGTCGCCGGAGCAGCTCTCGCAGCGGCCGCCGCGTACGTTGAAGGAGAAGCGGTTCTCCTTGTAGCCGCGCGCCTTGGCCTCCGGCGTGGCGGCGAACACCTTGCGGATCATGTCAAACAGGCCGGTGTACGTCGCCGGGTTGCTGCGCGGGGTGCGGCCGATGGGGCTCTGGTCGATGGCGATGACCTTGTCCAGCTGCTCAAGGCCCGTGACGCCGTCGCACGGGCCGGGCCGCGTGCGCGCGCGGTTGAGGTCGCGCTGGAGGGTCTTGTAGACGATCTCGTTGACCAGCGAGGACTTGCCGCTGCCGGACACGCCGGTGACGACAGCCATCACGCCCAGCGGGATGTTCACGTCGAGATTCTTGAGGTTGTGCGCGCGCGCCCCCCTGACCGACAGCCAGCCCGTGGGCTGCTTGCGGCGCACGGGCACCGGGATGCCGCGCCGGCCGGACAGGTACGCGCCGGTGATCGATTCCGGGCAGGCCATGATCTCCTGCGCGGTGCCCTGGGCGATCAGCTGCCCGCCGTGCTCGCCCGCGCCGGGGCCGATGTCCACGATCTGATCCGCGGCCATCATGGTGTCCTCGTCGTGCTCCACGACGATCAGCGTGTTGCCGAGGTCGCGCAGGTGCTTGAGCGTGGCGATGAGCTTCGCGTTGTCGCGCTGGTGCAGGCCGATGCTCGGCTCATCGAGGATGTAGAGCACGCCCACCAGCGAGGAGCCGATCTGCGTCGCCAGGCGGATGCGCTGGGCCTCGCCGCCGGAGAGCGTGCCCGCCGCGCGCGAGAGCGTGAGATACCCCAGGCCCACGTCGCTGAGGAAGCGCAGCCGCGCGTCGATCTCCTTGAGGATCGGCCCGGCGATCATCGCGTTCTGCGGGCCGAAGGTGAGTGAGGAGAAGAAGCTGCGCGCCGCGGTCACGGAGAGGTCGGACACGTCCGCGATGGATTTGCCGCCGACGGTCACGGCGAGAATCTCCGGGCGCAGGCGCCTGCCGCCGCAGTCCGGGCAGGGCGTCTGGGTCATGAGGGCGTCGTAATAGGCCCGGGTGGAATCGCTGGTCGTCTCGCTGGCGCGGCGCTCGGTCGTGGCGATCACGCCCTCAAACGGCGCGGTGAACGTGTGGCTGTCGCCGCCCGGGCGGGTGTACTGGATCTTGAGCGGCTCGCCCTTTGTGCCGTAGAGGATGACGTCCAGCGTCTCCTTGGGCAGCTCGCACAGCGGGGTATCCAGCGAGAAGCCGTACTTTTCGCTCAGCGCCGTGAAGAACATGTGCGCCTGCGTGCCGGGCTCGCAGGTATTCCAGCCCATGACGCTGAAGGGATTCTCGCTGATGGACTTCGACCAGTCCGGGATGACGAGGTCGGGGTCGATCTTCTGGAGCACGCCCAGGCCCGCGCACGTCGGGCATGCGCCGAACGGGCTGTTGAAGGAGAACGAGCGCGGGGCCAGCTCCTCCATGGAGACGCCGCAGTCCGGGCAGGCGAGGTTGGAGGAGAAGAGCATCTCGCGCTCGCCCGGGCCGATATCGGCGATCACCACGCCGCCGGAGAGCGCGAGCGCGGTCTCCAGCGAATCGGTCAGGCGGCTCTTGATGTCCTCGCGCAGGATCAGGCGGTCGACGACGACCTCGATGGTGTGCTTCTTCTGCTTGGCGAGCGCCGGCGCCTCGGCGACGTCGACAATCTCCCCGTCGATGCGCGCGCGCACGAAGCCCTGCCTGGCGATGTTTTCGAGCACCTTGACGTGCTCGCCCTTCTTGCCGCGGATGACCGGCGCGAGCAGCTGCACGCGCGTGCGCTCGGGCAGGGCGAGCATCTGATCGACCATCTGATCGACGCTCTGGCGGCTGATCTCCCGGCCGCACTTGGGGCAATGCGCCACGCCCACGCGCGCATAGAGCAGGCGCAGGTAGTCGTGGATCTCCGTCACCGTGCCGACAGTGGAGCGGGGGTTCTTGCTGGTGGTCTTCTGGTCGATGGAGATGGCCGGGGAGAGGCCGTCGATGGCGTCGCAGTCCGGCTTCTCCATCTGCCCGAGGAACTGGCGGGCATAGGAGGACAGGGATTCCACATAGCGGCGCTGGCCCTCGGCGTAGAGCGTGTCAAACGCGAGGGAGGACTTGCCGCAGCCGGACAGGCCGGTGAAGACGATGAGCTTGTTGCGCGGCAGCGTCAGGTCAAAGCCCTTGAGGTTGTTCTGGCGCGCGCCGCGGATGACGATGGTATCCTGCATGGGGAACTCCTTTGATGATGTTTTGCCTGTCGCTTGAAACCGCGCGAAGCTGAGAGGGTTCAAGGGATGAAATCCCTTGCGGGGTTTGGGGCGGCGCCCCAAGCGGGTTTGGGC
>JBJEUH010000110.1:0-4065 GCA_051883735.1 Candidatus Ventricola sp. | reverse complement strand
TGGATCAGTGCTTCACGGAGAAGTACGGCACCTATCAGTGTATGCTCCGGGCGCGTGAAGCCCTGATGCAGCGTTTTGGCCGCACTGTGCCGGATGCTGTCATTGATGAAGTGCTCCGAAACGGCGACGCGGACATTGGGTGCGACTATGTGAAGACCATCCGCGAGGTCGCCGCCGGTTATGCGGCGGAGATCATGCGCAGGCTGCGCGAGCACGAATACGATCCGCAGACCATGCTGCTATGGGTCGTGGGCGGCGGCGGATGCCTGCTGCGCCACTTCGGACAATACGAGCATGACCGCGTGACCATCATCGACAATATACACGCCAACGCGGAGGGCTATGAATATCTTGCGGAGCGGCGTCTCAGGCGTGAGGGAGCTGCCGGATGAGCCAGATGTTCCGCACTACTCTCCGGCTCGATCTGGACAAGCCTGCCAGCAGGCAAGCCGCCGCGCTGCTGCGTCAGCTTCATGCGGAACGCGGCCTGTCCTATAGCGCGCTGATTGTCCCTGCGATCAATGCCTATTATGGCAAGCCAGCCGCGGATGAAGGCCTGCGGGAGACGATCCGCTCCATCGTCCGGGAGGAGCTGGCAGCTGCACCTGTTCAGCTTGGCGATCTGCTGCAAGCGCTGAACATGGTCACATCTTCGACAGCTCCTTCTCCCATCCGAAGTGATGAGCCCGACGACGACGATCTCGACGATGCTCTGGACAGCTTCGGCTGCTGATGCTCTGTGGTGCTCATGAGCATCATAATCCCGTATCCAGCCTCGCACCGCGCTATACCTCCGGCACCAGAACGCACCCCTGCGCACCAGCCGCGCAAAGCAGGAAGCCATATCGTCGAACGCATGGCTTCCTGTCTTTGAGCTGGGTGCAGGGCAGCAGCGCCTGCCGGGAATCCAAAGGGCAGCGCCCGTGGCCCAGTGAAGTGTTGAAAGTGCAGCGACCCCAAGGGGGTTCGACACTTCGTACTGGGTATTACCTGCCGAAAATCACAGGAGGCACGGGGAAACGCAACCCGCACAAGCAGCGAGAGGGCATCCCCGTTCCCGCATCAACCACGAAAAACGAAAGGAGGTACAGCCTATCGCAAGAGAGAATCCCCGCGTATCACGCCACAACGGACGCTCCGGCAAGCACGGCGTCTATAACCCCAAACACAACGACCGCAGCTTCAACGTAGAAAATGCGGACAACATCACACCCTCACGCACATCCCTCAACCTCTACTGGGACTGTCAGAACGGACTGCGCACCCACGAGGAAAACGCCTCCGGTCAGTATCCGACCTTCACCCAGCATGAGCATGACGAATATGAGCGCCGCTATGGCGCTTTCATCGCCGGTCAAAACGCCCGCAACAAGAAATCCGGCCACGCCAAGCGCAACCGCACTGTGGACGATCTGCTGGCAGATGTCCGCATCTGCCCTGAAGAAACCATTTATCAGATCGGTAAGGAGGGCGACTGCCCGCCGCCGGAGGTCCTGACCGAAATCGTTCAGGAGTTCATGACCACCATCGAGGAGCGCTTTGGCAAGCACGTTCATGTGCTGGACTGGGCGCTGCACCTCGACGAAACCAGCCCGCACATCCACGCTCGGCAGGTGTTCGATGTCGAAAACCGCTATGGCGAGCGTGAGCCCAAGCAAGAAAAGGCGCTGGAAGCGCTGGGCATTCCACTGCCGCAGCCCGACAAAAAGCCCAGCCGATTCAACAACAGAAAGATCACCTTTGACAGCATGTGCCGTTCCCTTCTTCTGGACATCTGCCGGTATCACGGATTGCAGATTGCGGAAATCCCCATCTACGGCGGCAAGGCCAACCGGGAAAGGAACGACTACATCATCTCCGCTCAATGCGAAAGGATTGCCCAGCAGGATACGCTCATCGTCGAGCAGGAACAGCAGCTTTCTGCCACGGAGCGTGAGCTCGCGCAGAAGACGGAAAGGCTCACCGACGTGGACAAGCTGCTGGCGGACGTTTCGGACGCCGCTTATCAGCAGGCTGTTCGCGTCGTCACCGAAACCGTCGTCCGCGAGACGCAGAAGGCCGACAGAAGCGAAATCACCCAGCTGATGAAGAACGCGAACGCGCCCGGAGCCAAGCTGCGGGAGAAAGAGCGAACTCTGCTGCTTCAATGGTTGTCTGCTGCGAGAGCGGCCATCAAGGAAAGCACCACCGCCGTCTTTGCCCGTGTAGCCGATGCGCTGCGAAAGCCGGAGGTGAGCCAGACTGCGAAAGAAACCATCCGGGAGCAGACAAGGCCGTCTGTCCTGAGCGCTCTTCGCCGCTTTTCTCCTGATGTGCAATATGAAAAGAAGCGATCCCTTTACAATGACCGCGACGGAAGGTGATCCCGTGCATAAAACAGGGCACAATAGGACTGCAAAACGAAGAGATCATTATAAAGCAAGGCATTTGCTTGTCATGCATAGTGTGAGAAGAGGAATCCCCTATGACCATCTTGACAAATACACTCATTGGGTGTATCTTTGATTCGAGGTGAATGATATGAGCATCCGCGAATTGAGAACACAGCTGGGCATTACGCAAAGTGAATTTGCTGCACGATACAGTATCCCTTTCCGCACCGTTCAAAACTGGGAGGCGGAAGTACGCAAGCCGCCGGAATATATCCTGAAGCTGTTGGAAGCCCGCGTTCAGTCCGATCTTATCAACAGAAAGACTGCCGTATTGCCAAAGTACAATCCGCAAAAGAAGGATCTTCCCAAGCGGAGCGACTTTATCGGCGCGACCGCCTGGCTCAAGGCTGTTCGGGATTGCATCGGAGAACCGGTTGTGTTCGCTCTGGATGATGCGCTGATGTGCCAGAATCGCTTCGGCGGGCGCAGCGATGAATTCATTGTCTGGATCTACGGAAGCGATCATGCCACACGGTTCAATGGCGTCGTTGTGTTGGGAAACCATATCAGTCCAATGAACGTGCAGCAGCGCAACGGCCTCTCCTATACCGATTTCAACCGCACGATCTCTGACGCTCTGGCAAACGAATCCCTGCTGGACATGCAGGGGATCACAGAGGCAATCAGCCGCTATTACTACGCCAATGGCGAAAGCCTCGAAGGGATTTCTGTTGCACCTGAATACCAGGAGCGATTTGAAAGGCTGGCTGGCGAAGCGATCGACTACTACAGCAATTGAGGTGACAATACATGAGAATATCCGCTGAAGAAAAAATGATGTACAATGTCATGAAAGCCATCTACGAAAGCAGCATTCCGATCAGCTTCAAAGGATCAATGGTGCTGAAGGCCTGTCTGATGGAGGCGGGATATACCGAGGATACTCGCCATACTGTCGATATCGACGGCAACTGGAATTCGGATGAACAGCCATCCGCCGGGCAAATGGTGACGGCTCTGCAAAATGCGATTGACAAGACCGGATATAGCCTGTCCGTAAGTCTGAGCAGAATGTATGGCGAAGGACGATCGGCAGGTTTTAATCTGACAGAGCGTGATTCTGGCGACATTCTCTTTTCCATGGACATCGACGTCAATCGTCCGCTGCTGCCAACAAGAATCTACGAAGTGGACGGGCTCCATTTCCGTGGCGTGTCTCCTGCGCAGATGCTGGCAGACAAGGTGGCAGCCGTATCCTCGGACAAGGTTTTTCGCAGGATCAAGGATGTCGTTGATCTCTACTATCTTTCCCAGGTGATTGAGTTCAACAAACCGGAGGTCATGGCAGCGCTGCAAACGAGCGGCAGGACACTCGAAGACTTTCATGCGTTCCTGCACCGCAAGGGTGAATTGGAGCACGCTTATGAGAAGTTCCGTTTTGCAGGAGACATAGCCAAGCCCCCTTTCAAGGAGGTATACAAGACCGTGAAATCATTTATCAAAGACGTGCTTCCCCGCGAAAAGCACCTGGACATGGAACGATAAACATCATACGATTCCCGTATATAAGCCGATGTGCATTGAGCCATCGGCTTTTTCATTGCCAAAGAGGTGATTCATTGAATCTGTTTTCCCTTATCAAGAAGGCTGTCACCACCCGGCAGGCTGCCAAGCTCTACGGCCTGAAAGATCG
>JBJEUH010000109.1:10806-21568 GCA_051883735.1 Candidatus Ventricola sp. | reverse complement strand
GCGCGACCTATTCCATGATCGGCATCGGCTTTGGCGGCGTGCTCAACTGCTTCCTGGACCCGCTGTTCATCTATGTGTTCGATCTCGGCGTCGCCGGCGCTTCGATGGCGACGGCCATTTCCAAGACGATCAGCTTCCTGATTCTGGTCTGGCCCTATGTGCGCAAGCGCAGCTCCGTGCAGATCGCCATCACCAAGGTCAGGTATGTGCTCAAGGATATCCGCGAGGTGCTGGCCATCGGCTCCACCTCCTTCTTCCGCAGCGCGCTGAGCGTTGTGGCCAACGTGACGCTCAACCGCGTCGCGGGCGGCTATTCCACCTCCGCGCTGGCCGCGATCTCCATCGCCAACCGCATCATGGATATCCCGTTCGCTGTGATCCTCGGCTTTGGCCAGGGCTATCAGCCGATCGCCGGATTCAACTGGGGCGCGAAGCAGTGGAAGCGCGTGCGCGAGAGCCTGAGGTTCGTCGTGAAGATCTCCCTGATCGGCTCCCTGATCTTCGGCGCGATCCTCGCCGTCTTCTCCGGCCCGATCATCAGCGTGTTCAACACGGAGACGGACGCCGAGGTCCTGCGGCTGGGCCAGCTGTCGGTCGTGCTGCAGAGCGTATTCCTCTTCTCGCATACGCTCAATTCCAACATCAACATGTTCTATGCCGGCATCGGCAAGGCAAAGTATGCGCTGCTGATGAGCACGGCGCGCCAGGGCTATGTGTTCATTCCCGTGGTGCTGATTGCCCCGCTGTTTTTGAAGGAAACAGGCGTCGCCTGCGCGCAGGCCATCGCGGACATCGTCTGCATGGCGATTGCCATTCCGCTGACCATCAAGGCCTTCAGGATTATTGCTAAGGAGGAGGCGAATACGGTTGAGTCAAACCAGGTGTAAAGAATATGAGGTTTCCGAGCGCTTCGTCCGCGTCGGACGGCGGTGTCCGGGCGTGCTCTATGAGCCGGCCGGGCTGGAGGATGAGCGGCTGACGACCGTTCTGGTGATGCATTCCGACGAGGATTATCTCTCCTGCCCGACGGGACCGGAGCTGGCCAGGCGCGGCTTTCGGGTGCTGTGTGCCAACGTCATGGTGAAGGAGGGCCTCTTCTTCTCCCTGTGCGACAAGATGCAGGCCGTGAAGGGCGCCGTGGAGTATCTGCGCGCGAAGGAGAACGTGGGCAAGATCGTGCTCATGGGGCACAGCGGCGGCGCGACGCTGATGACCTGCTATCAGGCGATTGCGGAAAAGGGCGCGCAGATCTTCCAGGGCGAGGAGATGATCTATCCCTATCCCTCGGACGACGTGCTGCCGCCGGCGGACGGCGTGATGCTGCTGGACGCCAACTTCGGCAACGCGGCGATGCAGCTGTTCAGCCTCGATCCCGCCGTGATCGACGAGGCCTGCGGCATCCTGCTGGACAGCGACTACAACCTGTTTGAGCCGTCCAGCGGATTCAACCCGGAGGGCTCCACGTTCTCGGACGCCTTCATCAACAGCTTCCAGCGCCGCCAGGGCAAGAGAAACAACAACATTCTGAAATATGCCCTGTCCAGGCTGCGCATCATCGAGAGCGGTCAGGGGGACTTCTCGGACGACGAGCCGCTGACGATTCCGGGCGCGAACCAGGCCTTCTTCAACAACAAGCTGTACGCGCAGGACGTGCGGCTGATGAGCTGCACGGAAAAGCCCCGGCTTCTGCTGCACGCCGATGGCAGCCGGACGGTGGAGATCGTCCGCTCCGTGCGCAAGCCGGAGAACAACGTCTCCCTGACGCACTCCCTGATGGAGGGCGGCAGAATGACGACGGTCCGCAACTATCTGTCCTCCTATGCCGTGCGCACGACGCAGGAATACGGATACGACGATTCCACGGTGCGCGGCATCGAATGGGAGACGACATATGCCTGCCCGCCCGGCAATGTCGCGCACATCGACGCGCCGATGCTGGTGATGGGCATGACGGCCGGCTGGGAATTCCTCGCGGCGGAGACCATCTTTGAATACGCCGCCTCCGAGGACAAGACGATCGCCTTCGTCGAGGGTGCGAACCACAAGTTCTATCCGGCGACGCAGTGCGAAAAGTTCCCCGGGCAGTTTGGAGACACCATGAAGACGCTGCATGACTTTGTCGCCGAGTGGCTGACCGAGCCGGGCAGATTCTGAGCAGGAATGAACCGCAGAAAGGAGAAACGCTGTGTTTGTAGAGGTCGATAAGGAAATCATCGAGACGAACGATCCAACCGTCGTGAGGGTTCGCCAGAAGCTCTTCCCGGAGGAGGAGAAGATGCCCCTGGCCAAGTATTTTTACAAGTATCCGCTCCACTATCCCACGCCGGTGGAGATGCAGATCATCAACAACATGAACCCCATCCCCGTGGAGGACGCCATCGCGCCGGAGAACTTCATGTCGCTGCTCAAGCCCTACGGCTATGACAAGTACGAGCTGGGCTACTGCATGTTCCCGGACGGCAGCGGCTATGTGGCGACCTACCGCGTGCGTCCGCCGCACATCACGGCGGAGATGGAGCGCTGGTACCGCAACTGGCGCAACCTCAAGAGCAAGAGCATGGTCCCCGGCCACGGCAATCTGCGCTACAAGATCTGGAACTATGCCGATCATTTCGATCACTACTACGTCAACTGGAAGAACGGCAAGGAGGGCATCCACACGACGGAGAGCCTGGACATGGGCGCCGGCGACAGGATGTACGACACCATCCGCCACGAGTTCAAGCTCTCGGACTTCGGCATGACGGACGAGTGGATGAAGGAGCTGAAGGACGCGGGCTGCCAGCTGACCGACCACGGCTCGTATGAGACCTTTGACGAGCCGGGAACGCATCTGTGCCTCAGCTATTCCAGGCCGTGTCCGCAGGGCGGCATCGAGACGCGCTCCCGCGAGTGGATCGGCTGGAGGCCCGAGAACGGGAAGCTGGTGCGCGACGAGAGGACCTTCTGCGACGAGGCGTATCTGAAGAAGGTCGTCATCCACACGCTCGTGGAATGGGAGCATCTGTACACCTTCCTGCCGGAGCTGTACGAAGAATACAAGGATCAGCCGATCGACGCGGACTGATCAGGCGCGGCTCCCGGCATCCGGGAGCCGTCCGTCCATATTTGAGAGGAGGAATACCATGCTGACCCTGAAGGGACGCACGATGATCATTACCGGCGGCGCCGGCAACAACGGCACGGCGATCGTCAAGATGGCGCTGGCGAACGGGATGAACGTGGCGCTGATGAGCGGCTACCACAGCAAGGCGCAGGACGCGATCAAGCGGATTCTGCGCGACAATCCGGAATACGAGGGCCGCGTCATCGGCTTTGCCCAGAACCCGCAGGCCAAGCTGGAATGGAACATGGAGGCCGCGCCGGAGCTCTACAAGCCGGATTCGAAGATGGCCGACGTGCACCGGTGGATCTATGAGGCCTTTGGGTCGATCGACGTCGTGGTCAACGCCAAGGGCGGACACATCCGCTATGACTTCGATCACACGGACAAGACGATCTGGCGTCATTCCATGGAGGTTGTGGAATCCGCGTTTGTCAACGTGAAGCTCGCCCTGCCGTATCTGGAGAAGAGCAAGGCGGCGCGCGTCATCAACATCACCTCCTGCGACGGCCGCCATGGCGGCTGGCTGCACGATCCCTCCTTTGCCGCCGCGCGCGGCGGACTGGAGGCCCTGACCTATGAGATGGCCAAGGAGCTGGGCCCGCGCGGAATCACCTGCAACTGCGTGCTGCTGGGCCACATTGAGGGAGACGTGCCCGGCGAGGACACGCTGGACGACGCGACCAGGGCGCGCGTGCTCGCCGGCACGCCGCTGGGCCGCATGGGCGTGACGCAGGACGTGCCCGCCGTCGTCGAATTCCTGGCCAGCGAGGAGGCCGGCTTTGTGAACGGCGCGCGCATCGACGTGAACGGCGGCTTCATGATCGGCTGACGGGGAGGAAGCGAGCATGGAATTGATTACAGAAAACTGCATGCCCCATATTCGGGTGCCCGAGCTTTCCGAGGAGGAAAAGGCGCTGCCGTATGCGCGGTTCTACACGGATTACCCGCTCTATCCGCCGAACCCGCTTCAGCAGCAGATTCTTGATGCCGGCCCCATGAAGCCGGAGCAGGCCATTCCCATCGAGCATTGGCTGGACTGGCTGACGGTGAAGGGCTATCCGGACATCGTGTATGGCTATACGATGGTTCCGGATGCGTTCGGTGCGTACGGCTTCTACATCGAATACTCCACGACGGCGCCGACCTGGCAGGGCGCATGGCGCCGGTGGTATGGCAAGTGGTACAACCAGCATCCCCAGGAGCTGCCGGAGGGACGCGGCAACCTGCGCTACAAGATCTGGAATCCCGTGGATCACTGGGATCATCGGTTCGTGAACGGCGAAAACGATAAGGACGGCGTTTGGTCGCTGGAGACGCTGGACGTCGGCTCCACGGGCGATCCCAGCAAGGGCGTGCCCGCGGTCAGCCACAACATCAATCTGCTGGAATACGGCCTTTCTCCCGAGAAGAAGGCGGAGCTGGAGGCGGCTGACTGCCGCGTGGAGGCCTGCTGGGAGGAATTTGACGGGCCGGGCCATCACCTTGTCCTGCGCTTCTCGCGCCCGTGCCCGACCGGCGGCCGGGAGAGCCTCAACTGCGAATGGATGGGCTTCTATGCAAAGGACGGAAAGATCGTCCGCGATCCCGAAACGCCGGTGGACGAGACGTATCTCAAGAACGTCCTGACGCACAACACGATCGAGCGCGCGCATCTGGCGCAGGTGCTGCCGGACCTGTACAAAGCGATGAATGAAAAGTAAGCGTCGCCCTCTCCCCCGCGCTGTTTCCAAAATGGAAACAGCGCGGGCAAGTCTCAGAAATACATAGAAAAAGCGGGATGCAGAACGCCCCCCGTACAAGGGCGTCTTTCCCGCGGAATACGAATGGAAGGACAGCGCGCCGGCTGCCCTTTTTCGGGTTGACGGAGGATGGCGGCGCCTGCGTGGGTTTGGGGCTCCTTTTTGGAAACAGTGCTGTAAAAATTGGAATTGATCCCGGCAAATCATCCCAATACAATACAGTCAGCATCATTCTTGAAGAGGAGGTATCCCATCATGAAGAAACTGTTACCGGTACTCCTTGTTGCGCTGAGCCTTCTGCTGACTGCGACAGCCGCGGCGGAGATCACGGCGGTCACGGCGGCTGAGGGGCAGGTCGAGGAGGGCTTCGTCGCCATTCTTGCCCAGGATGGCGCCGTCACCAGCAGGATGGGCGTGGAGAGCTTTTCCGCGCTCCTGCGCGAAAACGGCATCGCCGACGACGCAGACGTGGCGAAGATCGCGGTGATTCCGGACAACGGACAGGCGTATCCCTATCTGTATCCGGATGAGGCGTGGAAGATCGTCGTCTTCGGCGAGATTCCGGCATGGTACACGGAGGAATCCGAGGCTGCCGTGCTGAGCGCCTTTGAGGCCTGGAAGAGCGAGGTCTATGCGATCTTCGATCCGGCCGTCATCCTCTCTCTCGTCAATCCGCAGACCATCGAGGTCGGCGCGGAGGTGAGCGAGGAGATCCAGGAGGCGCTGGACAAGTGGGCGGACGTGGACAGCAACTGGATGGTCTGCTATGTGCGCAACTCCGTGCCGACCACGACGCAGAGCGCCGTCGGCAAGTCCGTGGCGAACGACGCCTGGAACTACGTGGTGAACATGATCTGGACGCAGACCGGCGAGGATCTGGCCGGCCACTCCCAGGTTGACCTGATCGCGTCGTTCATCGGCAGCGCGTTCCCGGGCATCACGTCCTGGGAGGGCTACTTCGGCTCCGATGCCGGCTATCCGTTCGCCGCGGGCGCGAAGCTGCTGACCTCCGGCTACCTGTATTTCAACGGCCTTGTGTCCGCGAAGCAGGTGAAGGAGTTCGATGACAACTACGATCCCGAGCAGTACAAGAACCTGACGAAGCTCGCCGACGTGAACGTGAGCGATACGGGCAGCGCGTTTGCCTGCCTCGTCGATGAGCAGGGCAATGTCTACTGGTCCATGGGCACGGACTATGTCAGCGGCCTGATCGCGGAGTTCGGCCTGGATCCGGACAGCGTCGTGGCGCTGAATGTCGGCCCGAAGAACGAGACGGTTTCCGTCGGCACGACGTTCGCCTGCGCGCCCTGGTCTGAGCTGGGCAACGGCTATTTCACCACCGGCGCATGGGAGGATGCCGAGGCCGAGAAGCCGGCGTTCTGCAATCCGGACGGCTCTGCCAACTGGAAGATGAACGAGGACGGCACCATCGAGCCGGCCGGCGAGGACATGTCCCAGCCGGGCGCCGCGATCAATCCGGGCAAGTATAGCTACATCGACGGAGAGAACACCTGGGAGGTCATGATCGCCGGCAACGGCACCACCCGGATGACCCGGATCACCCCGGAGGATCTGGCCGCGCAGGCCGCCGCCGCGCAGACCGAAAGGTCCACCTACTTCAACACCCCGGCGCCGAGGACCGAGGTGAAGTTCATCGGTCACTTCCCGGAGTGGTATATGGACCGCAAGGATGAGATCGACGAGCTGGCCCGTCAGGCGTATGCCGACTGGCAGGATCAGATTCTGGCGCTTGTCGACGTCGACGCGCTGGGCAGCACCCTCAGCGGCATGAGCCTTGACTATGCGACGCCCATGAGCGACGAGGTGCTTGGCATGTTCAAGGAGTGGGTGGCCATCTGGAACGAGGAAGCGGTCGCCGGCAGCATCAACATCGGCATCAGCACCCTCGGCTACAAGAAGGTCGGCCCGTCCATCTGGAACACCATGGACGACCAGGTGCTTTCCAACTACAAGAGCATGGATCACGAGGGCTGCCCGGGCCCGACCACCAGCAAGTTCATCGCCGCGCACGCGCTGGAGAAGTACGGCAAGGTGATCGACGCGGCGACCGACGACTACATGGGCTCCACGATGAACGACGTGTATTCCGCGCATGTCGGCAGCTTCATCCGGGATCTCTGCCCGGACGAGAACGGCGGCTACAAGTATCAGGTTGCCCACGATCTGTGGGAGGCCGGCTGCATTCCGTTCTTTGACGGCGAGTATTGGTACCTGGTCAGCGGCCCCGACTTCAATCCGGACGGCGAGCCCGCTGTGGAGGTCATCTATTCCGCGACGCCTGCCGAGCTGCTTGCGGACTGACGGCGGCGCAATCGGGAATGGAATTCCCCAGGCCGGGTTCTGAATAGGGAAACAGGCGTTGAGTTCCGTTGAAAACGCGTGACCGTTGACAGAAAAACCGGCAATCAAATGAACAACCCTTCTGCTGCAGATGCCCTTCAGGTCTGCGGCAGGAGGGTTGTTTGATATGCCGGTTCTCTCTGATCGCTCATTTCCCGACGTTCCGGGGAAACAGGCAGGTGATCGTGAGCCGCTTTTCTCCGCTCATGGCGGCGCTGATGCTGCCCCCGTGCTTGTCCATCACCGCCGCCGCAATGGCCAGCCCGATGCCGAAGCCGCTCTGCTTTTCCTTGCTGCGGGAGGCGTCCGTGCGGTAAAACCGGTTGAACAGCTGGATGCATTGCTCCCGGGTCAGGGGCTGCTCCACCTCGTTGGAGACGGCCAGCGTGATGCCCCGCCCCTCCGCCTTTGCGCTGACGCAGATGGGGCCGTCGCCGGCGGCGTATTTGACCGCGTTGTCGCACAGGATGGAGATCAGCCGCTGGACGGATGCGCGGTCGCCGGTCATCGTCAGCGGTGCTTCCGCATGCAGCTGCATTTCCCTGCCCTGATACTCCGCCATCGCCAGAAAGGGCTCGACGCTATCAGAGAGCAGGGACGCGAGGTTCAGCTTTTCCATCGTCAGCGGCGCATTTTCCTCCTCCAGACGGGACAGATACACCAGCTCGTCCACCAGATGCCGCATCTGCGCCGTCTGCTTCTGGGTGCTGCGCACCCACGGATTGTCGGGCAGCTCCATCTGCAGCAGCTCCATGCTGGTGGAGATCACCGTCAGCGGCGTTTTGAGCTCGTGGCTGGCGTTGGTGATGAATTGCTTCTGCTGCTCCATGTTGCGGATGGTCGGCTCCACGGCCTTCCGGCTGGCCAGCGTCACAAGCAGCCAGGCCAGCAGGATGCCCGCCAGACACGCGGCCCCCGAAAGATACGCCAGGGTGCGGACAGCGGCGAGCTTGGTTTCGCAGTTCAGAAAGAGCACCGTCCTTCCGCCGCTTGGCTGGGCGACGATCCGGTACAGGTATTCCTGCAGAAAGGCGCTGCCCGCGCCCCTGCTCATGGCCTGCTCCGCCAGGGCGGAGGCCAGCTGGGCGTCGGGGTCCGTCATGCTCTCCAGGTCCATCATGCGCTGGTTCCCGGCTTCGTCAAAGTAGACGGAGAACCAGCTGGATTCGCTGACCAGATTCCGGGCGTGCTTGTTTTTCCCCATCGGCCGGTCCTTCATGTCCTCCTGCAGCGCGGGATATTCGTTCTGCAGGATAAAGCCGATTGTGTCCTCCAGCTCGCTGCGCACGCTGACCCAGTTGGCCAGGTTCACGACGCCGACCACCAGCACCATGGCGATGGTCAGCGCCACGACGGCGATGCGGATGAATCTCCTTTGCAGCTTTTTGATCATTCCCTCGTCTCCAGGGCATAGCCCGTTCCGCGGTGCAGCCGGATTTCCACCCGGGAGCCCAGCTCCACCAGCCTTTTGCGCAGCTGGGAGATGTTCACCCACACCACGTTGATCTCGGCCTCCGCATCCCAGCCCCAGATCCGGTCCATCAGCTGCTGCACAGAAAACACGATCCGGGGGTTTTCAATCAGCGTTTCCATCAGCTGATAGCATTTTCCGGTGAGCTGCACCGCCTGCTGCCCGCAGCGAAGCTCATTTTTCCCCTTGTCCAGGGACAGATCGCCGAAGGAGACGATGTCCGGCACATAGTGGTCCCGCCGACGCAGCATGGCCCGGATGCGGGCCAGCAGCTCGCTGGCATTGAAGGGCTTGGGCAGGTAATCGTCCGCGCCCGCATCCAGCCCGGTCACCCGGTCCTCCACGGCGTCCCGCGCCGTCAGCATCAGGCAGGGGATGGAGATTCCCCGGCTGCGCAGCTGCCGCAGGGCTTCCACGCCGTCCATGCCGGGCATCATCCAATCCAGAATGACGCCGTCATAGGCCTGCGAGCCGGCATAATCGACGGCGTCCAGGCCGTTGTACACGGCGTCCACCTGATAGCCCGATCGCTCCAGCAGGGCCTTGACCGCGCTGCTCAGATCCCGGTCATCCTCGGCAAACAGAATTCTCATGTTTCTTCACCCAATCCACAGCATATCAGATTGATGCGCGTTTGTCACGCCCTTTACATCGTGTCCCCGGTGTCGGGCACCCTGCCCAGCGACACGGGCAGATTGCCGTTCCGCTCCCGCACGGCGTCCAGAAACGCCTTGTCGATCCGGGAATTTTTGGGTGTGACGCGGTAAATCAGCTGATAGGCCGTGCCCATTTCAATGGTGCGCACCCGTTCCAGCTCGCAGGCGGTGAAATGCTCGCGCAGCAGATCGTCAAACAGGCCGTCATAATCGAGCGCTTCGGGCAGGGAGATGCGCAGCTCCCGCTGCCTTTCCCCCTCCGCGCCAAAGCGCACGGCTGTCAGAAGCTGCATGGCCGCCAGAACCAGGATCAGCAGCAGACAGGCGACGCCCACATACCCCGCGCCCAGGCACAGCCCCAGCGCCGCCGCCAGAAACACCGCGAGGATCTCCTGTCCGCTGCCCGGGACCGAGCGGAAGCGGATCAGGCTGAAGGAGCCCGCCACCGCGATGCCGGCGCCCAGGTTGCCGTTGACCACCATGATCACCGTGGCGGTGATCAGCGGCAGCATGGCGACGGTCAGGGCAAAGGACCGGGTGGCCGCGTTGCGCCGGATATAGTCGGCGGCCGCTGCGATGCCCAGCACCAGGGCCAGAATAAGCGTCAGCAGCACGTTCCCTGCCGTCAGACTGCCCTTCACAAATACGCTTTCAAACATGATAGTCCGCTCCCTTCGTGGATTCGCCGCCCGCGCTTTGAATGTAATGCCGATAGGCGTAGCCGTACTTGGAATAGTGGATGCGCTCCGCCCGGGTCTCCCAGAGCAGCCTGGTCAGCCACAGGGGGTAGGTTCCGCCCGTTTTGATTTCCATCAGCCTTTGATCGGGGCGGGTGAATACGGTATTTTCGGCTTTGCTGGTCAGATCGAGATCGTGCGCCCGGAAGGCCAGATTGCGGTCGAACGTGATGCGGATTTCCGGCTCCCTGCCGCTGAACCAGGCGTAGCGGTCGTAGGCGATCACGGCGCTGGGCGAAAGGCCGTAGCGCTTCACCAGCCACAGCGCCTCCCGGCCCACCTGCCCCGCCGCCTCCGGCAGGGAGGTCAGGCGGAGGCCGCTGACGGCCTCCTGCAGCGGCAGCGCCGCCCGGCGCTTGTACACGACGCCGTTGTATTTCTTCTTGACCTCCACAAAGGACATGCTCTGCGTGCCGGGCGCGCCGTATGCCCGCAGCCGCAGCTTTTCCTTGTACCGGGGACGCTCCAGGGAATCCCGGATCAGCTGGTGATCGGGCGTGTCGTAATACAGGCTCTGGACGGCGGGGCTGCCAAAATCCGTCCAGGAAAACCCGCGCTGGCGAAGGCCCGCTTCGATGGCCTCCTCCTGCTCAGGGGTCAGCATGTATTTGGTCTCCACCCGGGCAAAGCTCTCCTCCATCATTCACGCCCCCTTTTGCCGCCCTTTCCGCCCGCACCGAAGCTGCCTGCGC
>JBJEUH010000109.1:0-10706 GCA_051883735.1 Candidatus Ventricola sp. | reverse complement strand
CATCATTCACGCCCCCTTTTGCCGCCCTTTCCGCCCGCACCGAAGCTGCCTGCGCTGGTCCCGAGGCTGCTTTCCATGGCGCCGCTGAACAGCTCTTCCCCGCCGCAGCGCACCGTGCAGGCTGCGCCGGATGGCAGCTGGTCAGAGGAGACCGCGACCGTGTCATAGCTGTTTTCCGGGACAAAGGAGCCCAGCACATGGCCGCTGCCGTCCAGCAGGGCGATTTCTGTGCCCGCCGCCTGGCTGCCCACGGAGAGGGACATGACGGTCTGCCCGGCCAGGGAGGCGGTATTGCGCATGACGCCGCCGGTGCTGGCGATGATCAGCGTGCCGCCGGTGATCGTTCCGGTGGTATTGAAATCGATGGCCCCGTCGCCCTGGGTGGTGACCGCAAAGACGCCGAGGGTGCCGCCGGTGATGCTGAGGCTGCCGTTGCAGTCCAGGCCGTCTCCGCCCGCTGTGACGCGCAGGCTGCCGCCGCTGATGGTCATCTGGCTGCCGCTGTCCCCGCCGGAGAAGCGGTCGCCGCCCCTGCCGCCCAGGCCGGAGCTGTCGTTGCCGCCTGCGGCGTTGATGCCGTCGTCGGAGGCCACGATGCGGATATCGCCGCCGTCGATGGTCACGTTCATGCCCTCGATGCCCTCGTAGCATTGGGCAATGTCGATCACGCCGCCCTTGACGGTCATGTCCTCGTCGGCGTGCAGGCCGTCGTCCCCGGAGCGGATGGACAGATTGGCGCCGGCAACCGTCACGTTCACGGCGTGCAGGCCGTCGTCGGCGCAGTCAAGGGTCAGGCTGCCGCCCAGGACCGTCAGATCTGCAGCGGCCTTGACAGCCTTCTGGGACGTGCTGCTCTCGGAGGGAGCGGGCTCGCTCTTTCCCCAGCCGCCACGGCCGCCCGGATTGCTGACGGCCGCCGGCGTGCCTGCGCCGTCTCCCGTGCGGATGACGATCTCGCCGCCCGCGATCACCACCCAGCCCTTTCCTTCCTCGTCCTCGCG
Source organism: Candidatus Ventricola sp. (assembly GCA_051883735.1). Lineage (GTDB taxonomy): Bacteria > Bacillota > Clostridia > Christensenellales > Aristaeellaceae > Ventricola. The sequence goes on along the minus strand of JBJEUH010000109.1, from coordinate 9,705 downwards.
GTTGCTGACGACGCCGTCGCCCTGAGCGGCAATGTTCAGGCTGCCGCCTAGGATCAGGACGGAGTTGCGGCCCCGGACGCCGTCGCTCACCGCGTCTACGGTGATGCCGCCCCCGGCGATGATCAGATCGGCCTTGCTCTGGATGCCGTGCTTGACCGTGCCGTGGGCGGTCAGCGTGCCGCTGCCGTTGATGGACAGATCGTCCTCTGCGTACAGCGCCGCGCCGATGGTGTCGTCGCCGTCGATGAGGGCCTCGCCGTCCGTCAGCGCGTTGTCCGTGCCCTCCGCGAGGGTGATGATCAGCTTGTCGGCCTGCTTTTCATAGATGGCGGGGCCCTGAGGGCTGGTGATTTGGGCGCCGTTTAGGATCAGGCGCACCTTGTCCTCCTCCGGCGCCTCGATAATAACCTGGCCCGCGAAGGCGCCGCTGAGCACATAGTCGCCCTGCTGGGTGATCGTGAGCACGCTGTCCTCAAGGCTGCTCAGATCGATGCATGCCGCCTCGGCGGCGCTCCAGGCGTCGTCGGTATCCCTGCTCTTGTACAGCGAAGAGATGTCCGGTTCTTCGCCTTCCGCCAGGGCGGGCATGGACAGCGTCCATGTCATCATCAACAGGATGAGCAGAAGGGCAGAAATCGTTCTTCGTCTCATGTCATCTTGCCTCTTTTCATGTCATGATCTGTGCGGATGCCCGGCCCGGCATGGCCTGCGCCGGGCGGGTTTCCTCCGCCTCACAGCCAGAGCATAGTACAGAGAGTTAAAAGCAAGTTAAAACCAGGTAAAAAAATCTGCGGCTGGCGATTGCGGAAAGCACCGCGACCGGCTGCCGGAAGGCAGGAGCAATCAGCCCGGGAATGATCCATCAAATGTATTTGATTTGGCAAAATATTCATGTGAAACGAACAGATGAATCGGACGGCGGCTCATGGATGCGCATGCGGACCGGAAAAAGTGCTGAAAAGAGAAGATAATCGGGATCGAATCAGGCCTGTTTTACAGTTGACCGATCTAAAATTTTTGTATAAATCCTCCTTGCGGATACTTGATTTTGGCGCAGCGCGATGATATAGTAAATCTGATTATAAGTCTGATGTGCACAGCGGCACAGCGTGTAAACCGCAGGCTCAGGAAGTGTGAAGCGATGACAAGAGTGACAAATACCAGCAATACGGTCAACGGCGCCGTCTATGAGGAACTCAAGCGGTCGATCATTACGCTGCGCCTCGCTCCCGGTACGGAGATGAGCACACAGGAGATTGCGACCAAGCTGAACGTCAGCCGGACGCCCGTCAGAGAGGCGTTCCTGCGCCTGCAGAACGAGGATCTGGTCGAAATGGTTCCGCAAAAGCAGACGATCGTCTCCAGAATCAATCTGGACCGCGTGGAGCAGGAGCGTTTTCTGCGCGAATCGCTGGAGGCTGCGGCGATCCCCCTCGTCCTGAGCCGGTGCACGCCCGACGTGATTGCAAAACTGAAGGAGAACATCGTAGAGCAAAAGCGCGCGCGCGATGCGCACGATTACGCGCTCTTTATCGATCATGACAACCGTTTCCATAAAATTCTCTTTGCCGCCGCCGGACAGGCGCTGAGCTGGCGCGTCATCATGAGCAACAACGGGCATTACAACCGGATCCGAACCCTCAGCGTGCAGAACGACGAAACCATTACCAGCGCAATCTGCCAGCATGAGCGGATGGTTGAGCAGATGAAGCAGCAGCAGGCGGATCAGCTCTGCTCGGAATTCCGCGATCACGTCCGCAAGATCAATCGGGAGAAGCAGGACCTCGTCAAGCTGTATCCCGACTATTTCTCCACGGGAAACGAGCGCTACATTGGCTTTACGCTGGGTACGCTGTAAGCGTTGATTTGAACAGGGCATCGGCCCGCCGGAAACGGCGGGCTTTTTGTTTTGTGCGGAGAATTCCGCCGGGCGTTCGGCCGCGGGGAGGGGGGACGCCCTCCTTCTTGGCCGGATACAAGCGCGCCCCCGGGTTTTGTGCAAATCTTGTACGGAATCTCGAACGCATACGGCTGGTTGTAAATTTTTTTCGAGAAATTTTGAAAAAAGTGTTGACACTAACATGTTAACATGCTAACATGTAAACAACAAAAGCGAAGTTCGTACGGCCGACGAACTGACGCGAGCAAGAGGCAAAAGCCTCAAGAAAAACCCATGACATCTGAATGAGGAGGAAACACCATGAAAAAGCTGCTTACCCTTTGCCTGGCCCTGATCCTGACGCTCTCCTTCGCCGCGTGCGCCAGCGCCAAGACGTACAACCTGAAGATCGGCACGGTGCTCACGGAAACCGATCCGCTCTACATCGCTCTGACCGAGATCTTTGAGAAGCAGGTTGAGGAAAAGACGAACGGCGATGTGCAGGTTGAGGTTTACTCCGGCGGTCAGCTGGGCGGCGATGAGGACGTGCTCGAGCAGGCCATCGTCGGCGCGGGCGTCGGCGTTGTGACCGAGGCGGGCCGCCTGTCCAACTATGTGTACGACTTCGGCGTGCTCCTGGCTCCGTATATCGCCAAGGACTACGAGGAAGCCACCAAGCTGTTTGAGACGGAGACCTACAAGGGCCTGTGCGGCGAGCTGGAGAATGCCGGCTTCAAGATCCTTTCCTTCAACTACTATCAGGGCGAGCGCGAGCTGTTCACCAAGAACCCGGTGCATGGCCCGGCCGATCTCGCTGGCCAGCGCATCCGTTCCTCCGGCTCTCAGGTTGTGACTGCGACGCTGGCGGCCATGGGCGCCAACACCACCGTTCTGCCGTGGTCCGAGGCGTATCAGGCGCTGCAGCAGCAGGTCATTGAGGGCGTTGAGGTTCACCTCTCCGCTGCCGTCGGCTCCTCCATCCAGGAAGTGACCAAGTATCTCTCCTTCACCGCCCATCAGCAGCTGCTCACCGCGCTGGTCGTCTCCAACGGCTGGTTCAACAAGCTGCCCGCCGAGTATCAGACCATCCTGATGGAGGCGAGCGAGGCTGCCGGCCTGACTGCTTCCCAGAACGTGATCGCCCGCAACGAGGAGTACCTGGAGACGCTGGTCAACAGCGGCATCGAAGTGGTCGAGTGCGATGTGGACGCCTTCCGCAGCGCCTGCGACGTGGTGTACGATCAGCTGGGCTACGCCGAGATCAAGGCGAAGCTGGACGCCGAGATGGGCCGTTGATTGAAACCCATAGACGATTGTTTGGATGAATGCATTGCCATACCGGCTGAGCTGCAAAGCCGGTCGGTATGGCTGCTTTATGCCCGGAATTTGATCAAATGCGAAAAGATGTGACCGTAAGTTCTTTGAGGTGAACGCAACATGATGAAAAAATTCGAGGATATCGTATCCAAGGTGGAAATTGTCATCGTCTGCTTCGGCCTGATGCTGCTGATTGTGACCGTCTTCCTGGCGGCGGTGCTCCGCTTCTTCGGCGTGGATATGTCCATCTCGACCGACCTGGCGCAGCTCACCTTTGCCTGGATCAGCTTCATCGGCGCGGATCTGGCGATGCGCAAGGATCGCCATATGGGCGTGGATATCATCACCAGCCGTCTCCCTGCCGCTGTGCAGAATGGTATCCGCCTGTTCTGCTATGCGGTCGCCCTGTTCTTCCTGCTGGTGTGCACCTACTTCGGCGTCAGCCTGTGCATCGCCAACGCGGCGCGCAAGTATCAGACGCTGTACATCAGCTACTCCTGGGCGACCATCAGCTGCCCCATCGGCTGCGGCCTGATGTCCATCACGGCGGTGAAGCGCATTGTTGAGTGCATCGTGCGCTTCAAGAACAAGGATTACAGTGCTTACAGGAAGGAGATTGCGGCATGATTTTCCTGGGAATTACGTTTATCATCCTGCTTGCTCTGGGCATGCCTGTCGCACTGACGGTGGGCACCTCGGCGCTGTCCTATATGCTCGCTGAAGAGGTTCCGCTTCAGATTCTGGTGCAGAAGATGGTCAGCTCCACGCAGTCCTTCTCGCTGCTGGCCGTTCCGTTCTTCATCCTGGCCGGCAACCTGATGAATGAAACGGGCATCACCTCCCGCCTCATCAAGTTCTGCACGCAGGCGACCGGCCATATGCGCGGCGGCCTTGCGCAGGTCTCCGTGCTGCTCTCCTGCATGATGGGCGGCATCTCCGGCTCGGCCACGGCGGACGCCGCCATGGAGAGCCGCATCCTCGGCCCGGATATGGAAAAGCGCGGCTATTCCAAGGGCTTTACCGCCGGCATCCTGGCGATGGGCGGCCTGATCACCGCAACCATTCCGCCGTCTCTGGGCCTGATTCTCTTCGGCGTGACCGGCGAGGTTTCCATCGGCCGCCTGTTCCTGGCCGGCATCGTCCCGGGCGTGCTGATGACCGTGCTGCTCATGTTCGCGGTTGACCGCATCTCCAAAAAGCGCGGCTATGCGCCGGAGCATGAGAAGCCGGCGACGCTCAAGGAGCTGGGCAAGGGCCTGCTGGAGAACATCTGGGCGCTGATGTTCCCGGTCATTTTGATCGTCGGCATCCGCTTCGGCATCTTCACCCCGTCCGAGGCCGGCGCGTTCGCCGTGGTGTATGCGCTGTTTGTCGGCGTGGTGGTCTACCGTGAGCTGACGCTCAAGAAGCTGATGGAGTGCCTGTCCCAGACGGCGATCGACCTTGCGGTCATCATGTTCATCATCTGCTGCTCCAACGCGTTTGGCTATGCCATCGTGACGGGCCGCCTCCCGCAGACGCTCGCCAAGCTCATCGTGACGATTTCCTCCAACCGCTACATCGTGCTGGCCATCGTCATGACGTTTGTCTTCCTCTGCGGCCTGTTCATGGAAGCGACGGCGAACGTGCTGCTGCTTACCCCGATCTTCCTGCCGATCATCACGTCCTACGGCTTTGATCCCGTCCACTACGGCATCCTGTTCGTCATCCTGAACACCATGGGCGGCATGACCCCGCCGATCGGCGTGACGATGTTCACCACCTGCTCGATTCTCGATTGCCCGATGGATGTGTACACGAAGGAAGCGCTTCCGTTCATCCTTGCTGTCCTCGCGCTGCTCATCATCATTGCCATCTTCCCGGACATCATTCTGTTCCTGCCGAACATGGTCTACGGTGTCGCGGCTTAACCTGAACTGACTTTGTAAAGGAGAGAATATCATGAGGCTGTCTTTTGAAGAAATCCAGAAGGAAATCAAGCGTGCGTTCATGGCCCACGGCATGACGGAGGAGAAGGCCGACACCTGCGCCCGCATCCATACCGAGTCCACCTATGACGGCATCTACTCCCACGGCACCAACCGCGTCGCCCGCTTTGTGGATTACATCGAGCGCGGCTGGGTGGACCCGAATGCCGAGCCGACCCTGGAGAAGGATCTCGGCGCGATCAAGGTCTACAACGGCAACATGGGCCCGGGCGTGCTGAACGCGCTCTACGGCGCCGACCGCGCCATGGAGATGGCTGATCAGTACGGCATCGGCATGGTGGGCCTGAAGAATACGACCCACTGGATGCGCGGCGGCACCTATGGCCTGTATGCGGCGCGCAAGGGCTACATCGCCATCGCCTGGACCAACACGGAGGCCTGCATGCCGCCGTGGGGCGCCAAGGAGTGCCGCCTGGGCAACAACCCGTTCGTCATGGCCTGCCCGGGTCCGGAGGGCGGCGCACCCATCATGCTGGATATGGCGATTTCCCAGTATGCGTACGGCAAGCTGCAGGTGACCCGCCTGGCCGGCAAGAAGCTCCCGTTCCCGGGCGGCTTCGACAAGAACGGCAACATCACCGATGATCCGGGCGCGATCGAAGAGTCCATGCGCATCATGCCCATCGGCTACTGGAAGGGCTCCAGCTTCAGCTTCATGCTGGACATCCTCGGCTCCGTGCTGACCGACGGCGTGGGCGCCGTGGACCTCAACGCCGCCACCAAGGGCAGCTGCGGCGGCTGCTCCCAGGTCATGATCATCATCGACCCGAAGAAGATCACCGATGCGGATCGCATGAACGAGACCCTCAAGCGTGCCATCGAGTATGTGAAGAGCGCCGAGCTGGCGGAGCATTCCACCGGCATCATGATCCCGGGCGAGGACTATGTCCGCTTCAATGAGGATCACGACAAGAACGGCATCTTTGTGGACGACACCGTCTGGGCCGAGATCAAGGCGCTGTAAGGGGAAAAGACCATGATTGCTGACCGCATTGAAAACCGCAGCCGCTATGCCGGCTGCCATCAGAACATCAAAGCAGCGCTGGATTTTATCGCGCAGCATGCGGACGATCCTGCGCTTCAGGACGGCACCTATCCCATCGTTCCGGACGAGGTGATCGTTCATGTGCTCAGCAAGACGACGCGCCCCCGCGAGGAGGGCATGATGGAGATCCATAAGCGCTTTATGGACATCCATTACATGATCAAGGGCAGCGAGGCCTGCGGCCTCGCGCCCCTTGGCGAGGACATCGATTACAACCCGGACACGGACAACGGCTTCTGGGCCTGCGAGGACACGGGCCGGGTGGTGATCGGCGAGCGCGAGTTCTATGCTGTGTGGCCGATGGAGCCGCACTGCCCGCTGTGCAGCGTGGACGGCAGCGAGGATGTGCGCAAGATCATCTGCAAGGTACGCGTGGACTGACAGAGGAGCAGACGACAATGAAAGCAATTCAAGTCATCAAGCCCAATCAGATGGAGCTGATCGAAATGCCCATGCCGGAGCTTGACGAGCACAACAACGTGCTCGTTAAGATCAAGGCGGCCGGCATCTGCGGCTCTGACGTGGGCATCTACCACGGCACCAATGCCGCGGCAACCTATCCGCGCGTCATCGGCCACGAGATGGTGGGCGAAATCGTGAAGGTAGGGGACAACGTCACCACCCGCAAGGTGGGCGACCGCGTCATCATCGACCAGGTGACGGCGTGCGGCACGTGCTATGCCTGCCGGAAGGGCCGTCCGAACGTGTGCGGCAACCTGAAGGTGCGCGGCGTGCACATCGACGGCGGCTATCGCGAATACATGGCGGTTCCCGAGGGGGAAACCTACATCCTGCCGGATTTCCTGAGCTATCAGGACGCGATCATGATCGAGCCGACCACCATCGCGGTGCAGGCCTGCAGCCGCGCGCAGCTTGCAGAGGATGACGATGTGCTCATCATCGGCGCGGGCGCGCTGGGCAGCAGCATGCTGCGCATGGTGAAGCTGATGCATCCGCACAGCATCATCGTCTCCGATATCGACGATGCGAAGCTGCAGGAGGCGCTCAGCCACGGTGCCGACGCTGTGATCAACTCCCGCACGGAGGATTTTGTGGCGCGCGCAAAGGAGCTGACCGGCGGCTACGGCCCCACGCTCGTGATTGACGCGGCCTGTGTCAAGGGCAGCCTGCTGAGCGCATGCCAGGCCTGCGGCAACGCGGGACGCGTGATGACCATGGGCTTCTCGGTTGCGCCGGATGAGATCAACCAGTTCGTGATCACGTCCAAGGAGCTGGATGTGCGCGGAAGCCGGCTTCAGAACCGCAAGTTCGGCAAGGTGGTTGAGCTGGTCGCAGACAGAAAAATCGATTTGAGCGGCGCTGTGTCTCATACCTTCCCGTTCACGCAGGCACAGGAAGCGTTCAACTTTGTGGATTCGCGTGACCCCTCCATTCGCAAGATCGCATTGCTTTTTGATTAACTCACGGGAAGCCATGTGATGTCACATGGCTTCTTCTCGTTCGTTTCCATAGGAAATCCTATCCGGGCAAATATTGGCGCTCCGAATGCCTGCCGGGATACATGAAAGGGAGTATGAACATGAAAATGACATTCCGCTGGTACGGAAGCAATTCCGACAGCATCACGCTCAAGCAGATCAAGCAGATTCCGGGATGCACGGGCCTGATGGGCGTGCTGGATGACAAGGCCGCAGGCGAGGTCTGGGAGGAGGACGAGATCAAGGCGTACATCGACGAGGTGCACGCCGCGGGTCTGGAGTGCGAGGTCATCGAGAGCGTGAACGTGCACGAGGACATCAAGCTCGGCCTGCCCACGCGCGACATGTACATTGAAAACTACTGCAAGTCCATCCGCAATCTGGCCAAGTACGGCGTGAAGGTGATCGTCTACAACTTCATGCCGGTGCTCGATTGGCTGCGCACCGACCTGGCGCGCGAGATCCCCGAGGACGGCTCCAACAGCCTGTACTTCGACGAGAAGGAGCTGGGCGAGATGACGCCGGTGGAGATCGTCAGGCGCACGGCGGACAGCTCCAACGGCTTCTCCCTGCCGGGCTGGGAGCCGGAGCGCCTTGCCCAGCTGGAGCATGTGCTTGAGCTGTACAAGGACATCGACGAGGAGAAGCTGCTGGAGAACTTCAAGTACTTCCTCGACGGCATCATCCCGACCTGTGAGGAGGTTGGCGTGAAGATGGCCTGCCATCCGGACGATCCGGGCTGGCCGATCTTCGGCCTGCCGCGCATCACGCACGACCAAGCGGGCTTTGACAAGATGGTGAAGCTGCACGACAGCCCCTGCAACACGCTGTGCCTGTGCACCGGCTCGCTGGGCAGCAACGTGCACAACGACATTCCCGCCATCGTCCGCCACTTCGGCGAGATGAACCGCATCGGCTGCCTGCATGTGCGCAACATCAAGCACCTGGGCAGCGACCGCTGCTTCCGCGAGTCCAGCCACCTGTCCAGCGACGGCGATCTGGACATGTACGAGATCATGAAGGCCGCCTACGAGACCTGCCCGGATACCTACATCCGCCCGGATCACGGCCGCATGATCTGGGATGAGGTTGGCCGCCCTGGCTACGGCCTGTACGACCGCGCGCTGGGCATCGCCTATCTCAACGGCCTGTGGGAGGCCATCGACAAGAATGCAAAGAGAGGTTAATGCTCTATGAAGCTGACGCTTGATGGAATCAAAAACACCGCCGCGTGGGCGCAGGCCGGCATCCGGCTGCCTGCCTTTGACGTAGAAGCGGTGACAAAGAAGACGCGCGAGAACCCGGTCTGGGTGCACTTCGGCGCGGGCAACATCTTCCGCATCTTCATCGGCGGCATCGCCGACAAGCTGATCGCCGGCGGGGACATGGACCGCGGCATCACCTGCGTGGAGACGTTCGACTTTGACGTGGTGGACAAGATCTACGCGCCGTACGACAATCTGGTGCTCGCCGTCACGCTCAACGCGGACGCGACCACGGACAAGCAGGTCATCGGCTCGCTGACCGAGGCGATCAAGGCGCAGTCCGCCGACGCCGAAAGCTGGAGCCGCCTCAAGGAGATCTTCGCCAATCCGGGCCTTCAGATGATCTCCTTCACGATCACGGAGAAGGGCTACGCGCTCAAAAACGCCGCGGGCGACTTCTTCCCGTTCATCCAGGCCGATATCGACAACGGCCCGGAGAAGGCGACCTCTGCGATGGCGGTCGTCTGCGCGCTGCTGAACCATCGCTTTGAGGCCTGCAAGGCGCCGCTGGCGGTCGTGTCCATGGACAACTGCAGCCACAACGGCGAGAAGCTGCGCTCCTCGATCCTGACCATGGCCAAGGAGTGGCAGAAGAAGGGCTTCGTCTCCCAGGCGTTCGTCGATTACATCAGCGACGAGGCGCAGGTTTCCTTCCCGTGGAGCATGATCGACAAGATCACCCCGCGCCCGGCGGATTCCGTCTGCGAGGAGCTCACGAAGCTCGGCTGCGAGGACATCGCGCCGGTCATCACCTCCAAGCGCACCTACATCG
>JBJEUH010000108.1:0-21685 GCA_051883735.1 Candidatus Ventricola sp. | reverse complement strand
GCATTCGGCTGTTAACCGAAGGGTTGTAGGTTCGAGCCCTACCTGGGGAGCCAAGGCATCCCATGGATTTCCATGGGATGTTTTTTCAGCATTTGGGATTTTCCCTTCAACCTGTGATGCGGAGGAAAGCCTATGCAGCGCGTCATCACCGTTCTTGAAATTCTCGTCCCCATCTTCGCCGCCATTTTCCTGGGCATGCTCGCCCGCCGCAAAAACGCGATCTCCCGCGAAGGCGTGCTGGGCATGCAGCAGTACGTCATGCAGTACGGCCTGCCCTGCGTGCTCTTCAACTCGTGCCTGACCGCCAACATCGGCGCGGAATCCCTCACCTCCATGGCGCTCGTGCTGCCCATGATGCTGCTCAGCGTCACCTGGGCCTTCCGCGCGCGCAGGACGCTGTTTCCCTATCACAACCTGCCGCAGCTCTTTGCCGCGCAGGAGAGCGGCATGCTCGGCATTCCGCTGTTCATGACGCTCTTTGGCGCCGCGCAGGCCTACCGCATGGGCGTGCTGGACATGGCGCAGGCCCTGGTCTGCATCACCACCATCGCGCTGCTGACGGCCAAGACCGACGAGGGAACCCACCCGGCCGAGATCCTCCGGCAGGTCTTCACCTCCCCGCTGCTGCTGATGAGCCTGCTGGGCCTTGCGCTCAATCTCTCCGGCGCAAAGGCGTGGCTTGACCGGGCCGGCCTGAGCGCCATCCTCACGGAGACAGCCGGCTTCATCGCCCAGCCCGTCAGCGCCGCGATCCTCTTCGCCGTCGGCTACAACTTCTCCCTGGGCAGCGGCAACCGCCGTCACATCTTCAGGATCTCTGCGATTCACTTCGCCTACTTCACCCTCTTCGGCCTGCTGATTCAGCTTGTGCTGTTCCTGCTCCCCGGCGTGGAAGCACAGACCCGCTGGGCCATCCTCATCTACACGACGCTGCCGCCCAGCTTCCTGAGCCTGGGCCTTGGCCGGAACGAGGAGGAATACGAGATGGCTGCCGGCGTCTGCTCGCTGCTCACAGCGGTCAGCCTCGCCATCTTCTGCGTCATCGCCGTCATCGTGAGTTGATCGCCGCTCATCAGGTTTCATCCCGCCGGACCCTCCGGCGGGTTTTTTGTGGGCTGTGCCCACTCCCTCTTCCGAACCGCTTTGCAAAACCAAGTCATTCGGTGCCCGCTGTACGATTTTGGGTGCAATTCCCCACGGGTCAAAAAAGCATCCCGCAGCAGCTGCGGGATGCTTTTGTTCATCCGGGAATCGGATCAGTCCTCCGGCTTCGCGCCGATGACCGCCTTGATGCGGCGCACGCCGGCGGAGGAGGACTCCTCCTTCTGGATCTTGAAGGAGACCAGCTCGCCGGTGTGGCTGGCGTGCGGGCCGCCGCAGATCTCCTTGGAGTACTCGCCCATGGTGTACATGCGCACGCACTCGCCGTACTTGCTCTCGAACAGACCGATCGCGCCCTCGGCCTTCGCGGCCTCGACGGTGGTCTCGGTCATCACGACCGGCACGTCCGCGGCGATCCACTCGTTGACCAGCGCCTCCACCTGCGCCAGCTCCTCCTTGGTCACCTTGCGGCCAAACTTGAAGTCGAAGCGCAGGCGCTCGGCGGTGATGTTGGAGCCCTTCTGCGCGACCTCGTCGCCCAGCACGCGGCGCAGCGCCGCCTGGAGCAGGTGGGTCGCGGTGTGCAGGCGCGCGGTCTGCGCGCTGTGATCGGCCAGGCCGCCCTTGAAGCGCTGCTCCGCGCCCGCCTGGGACAGCTTCTGGTGCGCGGCAAAGTGGTCGGCGAAGCCCTTCTCATCGACGGTGAGGCCCTTCTCCGCCGCCAGCTCGCGGGTCATCTCGATCGGGTAGCCGTAGGTGTCGTACAGGTGGAACGCGTCCACGCCGTCGATCACGGTCTTGTCGCCCAGGCGGGAGACGACCTTGGCGAACTCCTTCTCACCCTGGCGCAGCGTGCGCGCGAAGCGGGTCTCCTCGAGCTTGAACTGCTCGAGCACGAACGCCTCGTTCTGCTTGAGCTCCGGATAGACCTCGGCGTACTGGTTGATGATGACCTGCGCGATCTCGCTGGTGAAGCCCTCGCCCATGCCGATGCCCATGCCATAGCGCACGGCGCGGCGGATCAGGCGGCGCAGGACGTAGCCCTGGTCGACGTTGCTCGGAGACACGCCGCGCGGGTCGCCCATGATGAAGGTGGCGGTGCGCAGGTGATCGGCGACGATGCGGAACGCCTTGGTGGTCGCCGCGTCGTCCTCATAGCCCTTACCGGACAGCTCGGAGATCTTGGCGAGGATGCCGGTGAACGCGTCGGTCTCGTAGACGGACTTGCAGCCGTTCAGCGTGCAGACGGTGCGCTCCAGGCCCATGCCGGTATCCACGTTCTTCTTCTCCATCGGGATGTACTGGCCCTCGGCGTTCTTGTTGTACTGCATGAACACGTCGTTCCAGATCTCCATGAAGCGGCCGCAGGAGCAGGCCGGGGAGCAATCCGGGCCGCAGGGCGGCTGATCGCGGATGATGAACATCTCGGTGTCCGGGCCGCAGGGGCCGGTCTGGCCCGCCGGGCCCCACCAGTTGTGCTTGCGGCCGAGGAAGTAGATGTTCTCCGGCTTGACGCCCTGCTCCATCCAGTAGCCGGCGGCCTCGTCGTCGCGCGGGATATCGCCCTCGCCCTCGAACACGGTGAACGCCAGCTTGTCCTTGTCAAGGCCCAGGTACTCCGGGCTGGTCAGGAACTCCCAGGACCAGGCGATCATGTCCTTCTTGAAGTAATCGCCCAGGGACCAGTTGCCCAGCATCTCAAAGAAGGTCAGGTGGGAAGCGTCGCCGACCTCGTCGATGTCGCCGGTACGGATGCACTTCTGCACGTCGGTGAGGCGGGTGCCGGCCGGGTGCTTGCTGCCCAGCAGATACGGCACCAGCGGATGCATGCCCGCGGTGGTGAAGAGCACGGTCGGGTCGTTCTCCGGAATGACGGAGGCGCTGGGAATGACAGCGTGGCCCTTGCTCTTGAAGAAATTGAGCCACATGCTGCGCAGCTCGCCGGAAGTCATCTTCTTCATTGCCAAAACTCTCCTTTATTCTTGTATCGTTCTTCCAAGCCTCCCTCTTGAGGGAGGTGTCCCGAAGGGACGGAGGGAGAAAATAAAAAACGCCTGCCGTCCGGGGACGAACAGACGCGATTCGCGGTACCACTCCGGTTGACATGCCTGACGGCACATCCTCTCTCGCCTTTAACGCAGGCATACGGCCGGCTCCTCGCCGGAAGCTTCCCGGAGGGCTGCGCTTCGGTTCCCGCCGCCGGGCTTGCACCCTCCCCGGCTCGCTTTGACAGGCTTGTCCGACGCGCTCTTTCCGCATCATCGCTTTTCATATCGCAGACCATTATATTGAATTTGCCCGGGTTTGTCAAGCCCTCGGACACGCCTTTTCCTGCGATGGACTGTCCCTTCGGGCTGACGGATGCCCTTTCCCCAGACAGAAGCAGGGCGGCGCGATTGCTCGCGCCGCCCGTATAAAGAGGGGATTGGGGGTGGTCAATGGGTTACGGCAACGGATACGTACTGGTTTCAATGGTGTAGCCTGCCGACTTGAGCGCGGTCACGCCAGCCGCAATCTTCGCCTGGTGGTTATCCGCTGCGGACACAGAGCCGCCGTCTCCGCTGTGGATGGTGGAACCCAGGAAGTGCAGACAGAACTGACCGGAGAAGTTGTTGCCGGAAATCGTATTCAGGCCGTGCGGAATCGCGTAAATGGAACCGACGAACTGCTGTCCCTTGCTGTTGGTCACCAGCATCGCGCGGCGCTGCCACTTGTTCAGCGCCTCCAGCTGGGCCGCATTGGTGACGTCATAGAGGCTGCAGAGCACCTTGGTATCGCTCGCGGTCAGCGGCTCCACGTCAGCGTGGTTGCCGGTGGACTGAACCTTCACCTTGAAGGAGACGTTCCTCGAAATATCCGTCAGCGTCAGCGTTTCGCCCGTTACAATGGCCTTCTTCACCTTCATAACGTCGAACCAGTCGACATTGTAGACGACCTTCGTCTTGTCGCCTGCGCCAGACGAACCGCTGCTGTTCTTCTTGCTGGCTTCCTCCATGATCTTGGCGATCGTCTTCGGGCCGGCCACGCCGTCCGCAGACAAGCCGTTGTCCTTCTGGAACTTTCTGACGGCTTCCTTCGTCAGGCTGCCGTACTTGCCGGTCACCGTGCCCGAGTAATACTTGAGCGTCTTGAGCGACTCCTGAATCCAGGTGACCATGGTGCCGGTATCGCCCTCGCTGTAGGTATCGCCGGAATAGTCGCCGCTGGCCAGGTATTCGTCCACCTCATCGTCGGTCATCACATGGACATAGTCCCCCTTGATCCAGTAGCCGGACTGAATCTGATACCAGCTGCTGGACTTGTCCATGTAGAAGAACACGTCGCCCTTGTTCGCCGTCGCGATCTTCTCAGAGCTGGAGCTGTTCGACTCGCGGATGCTGACGTTGTCGGCCGTAATGCGGATCATGCCCAGGATTTCAGCGCCGGCCTCAATGTTGGCGTTGCCGCCATTGGCCACAAACGTCTCCTTGGAAACGCTGTCGAGCACCACGGCGCGGACATAGCCCGTATACACGCTGCCGCTGCTCTTTCTGACCGTGATGTTGTACCACGTCGTTCCGCCGACGTTGTACTTGCGGTTCGCCTGAACCGGATCGCCCTTGTTCATCGTGGTCTTTGCCGCAGAGGACAGGGAATAGGTGGTGCGCAGGCGCACGCCGTCCTTGTTGATGAGGAAGTAGGAATTGCTCTCCGACACGGCGGAGCTGCTGATGCTGCCGCTGGAGCCGCTGCTCGTGTCATTGCCCGTCTTGCTGCGCAGCAGGTTCAGCGTCTTGACGCCCGCGATGCCGTCCACCGTCAGGCCGTTGTCGTCCTGGAACTTGCGCACAGCCGTCTTGGTCAGGCTGCCGAAGTTGCCGGTCAGCTCGCCATAGTAGTAGGACAGCTCCTTGAGCATCGTCTGCAGCTCGAGCACGGCGGAGCCGCTGCTGCCCTCGCGCAGGGACGCGGTGCTGGAAGAGCTGGAGCTGCTGCCGCCCAGCGCGTTGGCGATCGCGTTGAGCGTCGTCGTGCCGGCGATGCCGTCCTGCGTGATGCCCTTCGCCTTCTGGAATTTCTTGACAGCGGCCTGGGTCAGGGAGCCGTAGTGGCCGCTGATGTCGCCGTAGTAATAGCCCAGCGCCGTCAGATCCTGCTGCAGGGCGATGACCTTGTCGCCCGTGGAGCCGACCTTCAGGCCGGTCGTGCTGCTGGTGATGGAGCCGCCCGCCGCGTCAATCGCGGTCTTGACCGCGGCAAGAGTCTTGGTGCCGGCCACGCCGTCCACAGGCAGGCCCTTGGCCTTCTGGAAATCCTTCACGGCCTCCTGCGTCTTTTCGCCGAAGTTGCCGGTGATGCTGCCATAATAGTAGCCAAGCTGCTTGAGATCGGTCTGCAGCTGCGTGACCGAAGCGCCCTGGCTGTCGAGCCGGAGGGTGGTGCCGCTGGGATAGCTGGTGCCGCCCTTTCGTTCAATCGCGGCGGCGATTGCGCTGAGCGTCTTGGTGCCCGCCACGCCGTCCGCCGTCAGGTTGTTCTTCTGCTGGAAGCTCTTGACGGCCGCCTCGGTCTTGGAGCCGAAGTTGCCGGTGATCTCCGCCCAGTAGTAGCCCAGCGTGGTCAGGTCCTGCTGCAGATCGCGGACCTTCGTGCCGGTCGAGCCGAGCCGGAGGCCGGAGCCGGAGGAGGAACTGCTGCTGCTGCTCGTGGAGCCGCCCTTGTCCGCGTAGACGGCCTTGAGCCTGGCCAGGGTGTTCGGGCCGGCGATGCCGTCGGCGGTCAGATCGTATTCCTTCTGGAATTTCTTGATGGCCGCCTCGGTCTTGGAGCCCACGTTGCCGGTGATTTCGCCGGTATAGTAGCCCAGCGCCTTGAGCATGGTCTGCACGCTCTTGATCGTCTCCGCGTTGCTGCTGCTCGTGGAGGACGTCGAGGTACCGGCGCTGGCGAGCGCATTCTTGCGCTCAGTCGCCGTAAACGTGCCCACCTTCTTGCTGGGCAGATTGCCGCCCGTGACGGAGAAGGTGTTCTTCGCCTGCTCGGTGCTGAGAATCTTCACATAGGTATTCTTGCCGTCGTTCTGGCAAACCCAGCCGCTGCTGATCTCGCCGTCGCTGTTGCGGTAATTCACCTTCACGAACGTGCTGCTGCCGCTGGTCTGGGAGCTGGTCACGTACACGCATGCGCTCTTGACGATGTTGTCAATGATGGTTGCGCTTGAAGAAGCGCTCGCGCGAACGCGGACCCTGTCCTGCGTCTGACCGTAGACCTTGCTGTAGCTGGCGGCAAGCGCCGGCGCGGCAAGGACCGTAATCAGCACGCACAGAATCGCCAGCATGGCCATGCACTTGGTGATCCTGCTTTTCATGTCGTCTATCCCCTCTTTCGTGTCCGCATTTTGAAGCGGACGACTTGACGGACGGGCAGATATATCCGTCCATCCATATCATCATGGAATAATTTTATTACAGAAGTGTTAATTTGTCAACGGTAAATACGCAGTTACTTTATGGTTTCGTCATTCTTTTTTGCGTTTTCTTCATATTCTTGGTGGCCTTCCGACAGTTTCAGCCGCTTTCTGGGCACAAAGCCGGAGAACACGGTGTCCCCATCGTGGGATTCCACGGTGATCTGGCCGCCCAGCGCGATCACCGTCTGGCTCACGATATACAGCCCCATGCCCTGCCCCGTCGCCTTGGTGGTGAAGCCGGGCTCGAAGATCTTCGCGCGCGTCTTCTCCGGGATGGCCGGGCCGTTGTTGCGCACGGAGAAAAACCAGCTGCGCAGGTCCTCGCCCAGCACCAGCTCCACCGTCGGCATCTCGCCCTCGGGGTGCTCGGCGGCGCAGGTCGCGTCCAGCGCGTTGTCGATGAGGTTGGCCAGCACGCGGCAGATTTCCCAGGCCGGCATCAGCTGATCGTCCCATTTGGCGGCGATGGAGAGCTTGAGCTGTGCGCCGCGCGCCCCGGCCTCGACCACCTTCGCCTGAATCAGCGCGTTGACCGCCGGGCAGTCCGTGCGCAGCATGCTGCTCACGCGCTGCATGTCGCCGTAGATCTTGTCCATGTAGGCGATCGCCTCGCCGGGCTCGTCCATTTCAATCAGGCTGTACACGACCTGCAGGTGGTTCATGAAGTCATGCCGCTGGGCGCGCATCTCGCGGTTGAGGCTTTCCAGCTGGCCGTAGGCCTCCTCCAGCTCCTGCGTCTTCTGCACCAGCTGGATGCTGGTCAGCGCCGAGCCGATGTCCGTCACCGCGCCCCAGCCCACGATGGTCACGCACAGGAGCGTCGTCATGCGGGCGAGCGCCGCTTCCACGCCGACGCTGAGCATCCTGTTGACCAGCACGATCATGGTCAGGCCCGCGACGATCTCCAGAACGTTGAAGATGATGGAGATCGTCGCCGCCTTCTTCACCTTGACATGGCCGGGCATGTCGCCCCTTGAAGAAATCTTGAGTTTCATAGTCCTCACTCCGGCCGCCTGAGCCGGTATCCTGAAATGTATCCGCCGCACAGAAAGAAAAATCCCATGCGGAGCCTGTGATCAGCGCCGCACGGGATAGAGATTACTCGTGAAGGGAGGCCGGATAGACGCCGCCGTCATGCAGGGCCTTCAGCGAAGCCTGGACGTTGGGCTTATCCTCCTTGTAGGTGACGCCGAACCACTGCGCATCCGTGGTGAGGACGGACACCTTCAGCTCGTTCGCCTTCATGAGGTCGTCCACCATGCGCGGCAGCAGCGCTTCCGCCTTGATCGCGTCCGGGGCCAGGCCCTTGAGGAAGTCGTTGAAGTAGGCCTCCAGCTTGGTGAAGAACCACGGGGTGAAGCCCCAGAAGTTCATGCTGGCCGGCGCCTCGGCGTCAAGCAGCTTGCCCGGCTCGCCCTCTTCGATATCACGAATCTCGCCGTTCTCGCACAGCTTGATCTTGAGCGTCTCCACGACCTCGGTCAGATAGCCGTTTTCGTCGGACTTGCAAACGCCGCGGGAAACGGTGCCGTTCTTGGAGACGGTATTCTTGAGCATATAGCCCACCATGCAGGCCTCGCCCTCGGGCTTCACGGTCTGCAGCTTGTCATACGCGGCCTTGAACGCGGACACGCCATAGTAGTCGTCGGCGTTGAGCACGCAGAACGGCTGATGGATGACGTCCTTGGCCACGAGCACGGCGTGCACGGTGCCAAACGGCTTCACGCGCTCGGCCGGAATCTTGTAGAAAGACGGAACGCTGGAAAAATCCTGGAAGGCATAATCAACCTTGACCTTCTTGGCGATGCGGTTGCCGCAGATGTTGGCGATCAGATCCTGCATGCCCGGCTTGATGACGAACACAACGTGATCGAAACCGGCGCGGATCGCGTCATAGATGGAGTACTCCATCAGGATCTCGCCGTTCGGGCCAAGACCGTCCACCTGCTTGTTGCCGCCGTAACGCGAGCCCATGCCCGCAGCCATGATCAGAAGCGTAGCGCCCATGTGAATATCCTCCTCCGTATATTGAAGCTGTCGTTTGCCCTCATTATACAGGATTTGGTTGCACGCTTCAAGGCATATTTCCTTTTTTCACAAAAAGTTCGCGATGCATCCTCCTTCCCATTGCGTCAATTCGGGCGTATAATGGAGGCATCGCCAAACCCGAAAGGATGAGATTCTGATGAAGGTTCTTCTTGTCAACGGCAGCCCGCACGAGCATGGCTGCACCTACCGCGCGCTCTGCGAAATCGAGAGGACGCTGCGCGAGGAGGGCGTCGATACCGAGATTTTCCAGCTGGGATCGTCCCCCATCCGCGGCTGCACCGGCTGCGGCGCCTGCGCGAAAATGAAGCGCAGCCGCTGCGTGCACGACGACGACGCGGTCAACCGCGCGCTCGAAAAATGCGCGGACGCGGACGGCTTTGTCTTCGGCTCTCCGGTGCACTACGCCAGCGCAGGCGGCGCGATCACCTGCCTGATGGACAGGATGTTCTACGCCGGCTCCGGCCTGATGCGCGGCAAGCCCGCCGCGGCCATCGTCAGCGCGCGCCGCGCCGGCACGACCGCCGCCATCGACCAGCTGAACAAATATTTCACCATCTCCGGCATGCCCATCGTCCCCAGCCAGTACTGGCCGATGGTGCACGGCGCTGTGCCCGGGGACGTGGAAAAGGACGAGGAGGGCCTGCAGATCATGCGCCAGCTCGCCCGCAATCTCGCCTGGATGGTCAAGAGCTTCGCCCTCGCCCGCGAGCACGGCATCCTGCCGCCCGCGCAGGAGAGCGAGAGGAAGCGCACGAATTTCATCCGGTAACGCTTCCATTCAATAGACGCCGGAAAGCGGGGTTTTCTTCCCGCTCTCCGGTAATTTTTTGAATTTGCCATCGGCTGTCCTCCACAAGCGCCTCCCTTCATCATTTGCTCTGCGCGGGCAAATCGATCATCGCGGGTGTTGCGTCAGGCGGCGTCAAGGAGTAAAATAGAAGATACGCAGAAAAGAAGGAACTGAATCCCGGCTCCTTCTTTTCCCTATGCCACACACATGACAGGAGGAACACCATGAGCTTCCGCAAGGATTTCATCTGGGGCGCGGCCACCGCGTCCTATCAGATCGAGGGCGCGGCCTATGAGGACGGCAAGGGCCTGTCCATCTGGGATCGCTTCTCCCATGAGCCGGGCAAGGTGCTTGAGGGGCACACCGGCGACGTCGCCTGCGACCACTATCACCGCTTCAGGGAAGACGTGCATCTGATGAAGGAGATGGGCGTCAAAAACTACCGCTTCTCCCTCTCCTGGCCGCGCCTGCTTCCGCAGGGCGTGGGCGAGGTGAACGAGCAGGGCGTGGCATTCTACAATGCGCTGATCGACGAGCTGCTCGCCGCCGGCATCCGCCCGATCGTCACGCTCTTCCACTGGGACTATCCTGCCGCCCTGCAGGCCAGGGGCGCCTGGGAAAACCCGGAGAGCCCCGCCTGGTTCCTCGAGTACGCGACGCTGTGCGCCAGGCGCTTCGGCGACCGCGTGAGGGACTTCATCACCTTCAACGAGCCGCAGTGCTTCATCGGCCTGGGCTACTGCAAGGGCGTGCACGCGCCGGGCTATGTGCTCCCGCCGTCCGCCACGATCCCGATGAGCCACCACGTCCTGCTGGCGCACGGCCTGACGGTCAGGATGCTGCGCGAAACCGTCCCCGGCGTGCGCGTGGGCTATGCGCCTTGCGGCGATCCGCGCATCCCGGCCAGCGACCGCAGCGAGGACATCGAGGCCGCGCGCAAAGCGTACTTCTGCGTGCCCGACGACGCGAAGGGCTGGCCGTTCTCCATCTCCTGGTGGAGCGATCCGGCGATCCTGGGCCGCTATCCGGAGGATGGGCTCCGGCACTTTGGCCAGTACCTGCCCGCCGGCTGGGAGAAGGACCTTGAGACGATCTGCCAGCCGCTCGACTTCTACTGCCAGAACATCTACGCCGGCCGCCTGGTCAGGGCCGCGGACAACGCGCAGGGCTGGGAGGAGCTTCTCCAGCCCGTGGGCCACCCGAAGACGGCCATTCAGTGGCCGGTCACGCCGGACGCGCTCTACTGGGGGCCGAAGTTCCTCTACGAGCGCTACAAGGTGCCGTTCATGATCAGCGAGAACGGCATGTCCAGCCATGACGTGGTTTCCCTGGACGGCCAGGTGCACGACCCGCAGCGCCAGGACTACATGCACCGCTATCTGCGCGCCTACAAGCGCGCGGCGGAGGACGGCGTGGACGCGATCGGCTACCTCGCCTGGTCGCTGATGGACAACTACGAGTGGGCCAACGGCTACACCGACCGCTTCGGCCTGGTCTACGTCGATTACGGCACGCAGGCGCGCATCGTCAAGGACAGCTTCCGCTGGTACAGGACCGTCATGGAGAGCAACGGCGAGAATCTGTAACCTGCTCTTCGCCTCAATCGCTTTATGCCGCGCGAAGCGAAGAAGGGAGTCTGAGGGATGAATCCCTCAGGCAGGTCTTAGGGCGGCAGCCCTAACGTTCCCCCACGCGCAGCACTCAAGCAAGAACCGCAGCGGAGCCGCAGGCGACCATTGCGGTTCCGCGAACCCCGCATCAATCCGACAGCACAAGGGGCTTCCCGAACCATCGGGAAGCCCCATTTTTTGGATTTCATCGGCTCATCTGTTCACCGGCGCCTCCTGCGGCAGCGTCTCCACGAGCGTGCCGCGCTCCATCATCAGGCCGTGCACCTGTCCGTCGTCCATGCCGATATACGCGGTCACCCACAGATCATCCGCCGCCTGTGCGCAGATCACCCAGCAGCTGCCCCAGTTGGTATAGCATTCCTCGTCGCGCAGGTGCCAGCTCAAGCCCGTGAGGCCCAGCTGCTTCTCCGCCTCTGCAATCGCCGCGACAAGGGCCTCGTGCGAGAATGGCGTCTTCGCCGCGTCCCAGTCCATCTCCCCGCTCCTGCTGTGCATCGTGCTTGCGCTGACCAGCTCGCCGGTCTCCCGGTCAAACGTCGTGTCGGCGTAGGCCTCGATCCCCTCCGCCGTGCGGTAGGTGAAGAATGCGCCGTAGCTGCTGCGTCCCTCGCTGGCCCAAGCCTGATTGCCGTTTGCATCAAACTGCGCAGGCGTATAGCCGCCCTCATAGAACATGTACGCCAGCGTCATGGACAGCGGACAGCCCAGCCGCTCATACAGAATGGCGCGGGAGGTCTTTTCCAGATCGCTTACGTCCACCTCGCCCGTCCTGTCGTGCACGCCGCTTTGAACCAGCATCGCGCACAGCTCCTCGTCCGGGATCGCGCGGTACGGGCGCAGCGTGAAGTCCTCCATGCCGCAGTAGTACCGGCTGTCGAGCTTCGGCTGCACCGCCTGTGCGCAGCTGAACGCTTCCGCGTCCAGCAGGCCGCGCTCGATCAGATTCGCCAGCAGCGTAAAGCGCTCGCGCTCCTCGGCGGCCAGGAAGCGGCTGCATTCGATCCCGCCGCCGCGCGCGCAGTTGCGGTAATTCAGCGCGTCCGGGTCAAAGACCAGCCCCAGCCGGTCAAATGCGTCGATGAGCGAGAGCAGCTGCTCATCCGTCAGGCAGGTGCCCGGCAGCAGCACATACGCGCGCTCGCCGTCGTAGTCCCCGGGGTCGAGCGCGTACACGCCGACGATCACGTCCTCCATCCTGTCCAGGATGCTCTCGCCCGCGTAGGCGATTTCGCCCGCCTGTACCCGCGCAAGCAGCGCTTTGGCGCGCGCAGCCTCGCCCGCCGTCAGCCGCGGACGCTGCTCCACATCCTCATAGCAGCCGTCCTCGTCGGCCTCGCTCCCGACCCATTCCGCCGCGTTTTCCCACGCAACCGTCCAGCCGCCATAGCCGGCGTAGACCGTCTCGTCCGGCAGGTAGGATTCCGCTGCCTCCTGCGCAAGGCGCATGCCGTCCACCGCCACCATCGGGGCGTCCTCCACCACGCCGTCCGTCACGCCAAGCGCCGCCGCCGGCAGCAGCAGGCAAAGCGCCATCAAAGCATACCACAGTTTTTTCTTCATGGCTGATACCACTCCTTTCATGTATCCTCATTGTACCGGCTTCCCCGTTTCAAAGTCTTCAAGGAGTTGTATCAAACCTGTAACAAACGGTCGCGCCCCGCCCTGGTTCGGAATCGATCCTCAATGTCCCGCCGTGAAGCTCGGCGATCCTCCGGCACAGCGTCAGCCCCAGGCCTGCGCCGCCGGCCGCGCGCGTGCGCGACTTGTCCGCCTTGTAAAACGGCTCGAACGCGCGCGCGATCTGCTCCTTCGTCATGCCGCAGCCGTGGTCTGTCACGGCGAACCCGTCCGCGCGCATCGTCACCCGCACGGGCGCATCGCCGCCCGCGCGCTGCGCGTTGACCACCAGGTTGCGCAGCAGCTGGATCATCAGCTCACGCTCGCCCAGGAACACCGCATCCTCGCCGGAAAGCTCCACGCCCTCGAACGCGGAGAGCGCCTCGCGCGCCATCTCCATGGAGGAAAAGCGCATGAATTCCGGCGCATCGTGCTCAAGCCGCGTCAGCTGCAGAAGCCGCGCGTCCATCTCCGAGAGCCGCTGCGCCTCCCGCGCCATGGAGGCCAGCAGGCTGGCGCGCTGCTCCTCGGGCAGGCTCGCGCGCTCGAGCAGCCGCACGCCGCCCAGAATCGCCGTCAGCGGCGTGCGCATCTCGTGCGCCAGCGCGTCGATGAGCTCCTGCCGCTGCTCGGCCAGCAGCCGGTACGGCCTGGCCAGCCAGCCGGACACCACCACCGACAGCACGGCGCTCAGCAGCACGCCCGCCAAGCTGAGCAGACCGGCCCAAACCGCCAGCTCCCGCCGCAGCGCGTACACCTGCGAGACGTCCGAGCTCAGCAGCAGCGTCAGGTCGTCCGTGAGCCGGTGGGCGATGTACAGCGTCTGCACGCTGCCGCACAGCAGCGTCGCGCGGCCCTGCGTCTGCAAAAGCTCCTCCAGCCCGTCCGCGTGCGCCGGCTGCGCGCCCGCCATGACGGCGCCGCGATAGACGAGCGCCACGCCGAGCGAGTCCGACCCGTAGCGCCGCTGTGCGCCGGAGGCGACGGCATAGAGCGTCTCCATGCTGCCCTCCCCGATCTCCATCGCCACCGCGCGGGCAATGGCCGTCTCCTCGGACAGGGCGCGCTCGCGCTCCCGCTCCATCGTCAGGTCAAAGCAGCGGCTCACGATCATCCATGCGCCCAGCGGAAACAGCAGCAGCGCCAGCGCGGTCATCGCCGCGGCAATCCTCGTCCTCATCCGTTTCCCCCCGCGCCGCTCCTGAAGCGGTAGCCGTATTTGTACACCGTCTCGATGTACCCGGCGCCGATCTTGCTGCGCAGCCGCTGCACGTGCACGTCCACCGTGCGCGTCTCGCCCGCGTAGCCGTAGCCCCACACGCCGCTCAAAAGCTCCTCGCGGCTCATGGCCACGTTGCGCCGCCGGGCGAGCATCGCCAGCAGGTCAAATTCCAGCGCCGTCAGCGGCACGTCCTCGCCGCCGAGCCGCACGCGCCGGGCAGAAAAGTCGATCATCAGCGCCCCGCTTTCAAGCGTCTGCTCCTCGCGCCGGGTGCGCCGCAGGATGTTCTCCACGCGCGCCAGCAGCTCCGCCGGCTCAAACGGCTTGAGGATGTAGTCCTGCGCGCCCATCGTGAGGCCGCGCACGCGGTCCGGCACGGCGGTCTTCGCCGTCACAAACAGCACCGGCACGTCCATGTCCACCAGCGTCCTGCCCAGCGAAAAGCCGTCCTCGCCCGGCAGCATCACGTCCAGCAGCGCGAGGTCCGGCGCCTTCTGCGCGATCATCGCGCGCGCCGACGCGGCCTCCTCCGCCTCGCGCACGGCATGTCCCACCAGCGTCAGGTGCATGCCGAGGATCTGGCGGATCGACGCCTCGTCCTCCACAATCAGGATATCGGCCAAACCTATCCCCTCCCATTCCCAATCAGTATACCATATTTGGTCTGTGTACCCTGTAACAAAGTTGTAAAAACGCGCCGGTTATGGTATACTATCGTCACTGTCGAAAAAAGGAGGTTCCTTTAATATGTTGAAGAAAATGCTGCTTTCCGTCATCGCGCTGATGACGCTGCTTGCGCTGGCCTGCGGCGCCGCCGCTGACGGCAAGGTGAACGTATTCGCCCTCAAGGGCCCGACCGGCATCGGCATGGTCGGCGTGATGGAGGACCACGCCGAGGAATACGAATTCACCCTCGCCGGCGCTGCGGACGAGATCGTCGCCGCCATCGCCAGCGGCAGCGCGGATATCGCCGCCTGCCCGACCAACCTCGCCGCCGTGCTCAGCAAAAAGACCGACGGCAATGTGCAGCTGCTGGCGCTCAACACGCTGGGCGTTCTGCACGTCGTTTCAAGCGATGATTCCATCACTTCCTTTGCCGACCTCGCGGGCCGCAAGGTGTACGCCACCGGCCAGGCGAGCGTGCCGGAGTACGTCATCGACTACATCCTCGAGGCGAACGGCCTGACCGGTCAGGTCGAGATCGAGTACGTCGCCGAGCACAGCGAGCTGGCCACCCTGCTGGCCGCCGGCAAGGCCGAGATCGGCATCCTGCCCGAGCCGCACGTCACCTCCGCGCTGATGCAAAGCGACAGCCTGAAGGCTGTCATCGACGTGACCGCCGCCTTCAAGGACGCCGCCGCCAAGGCCGGCAATCCCGACATGGAGCTCTCCATGGGCTGCGTGATCGTCCGCCGCGACTTTGCCGAGGCGAACCCGGAGAAGGTTTCCGCGTTCCTGGACGCGTACAGCGCCTCCGTCGCGATGGTGAACAGCGACGCGGACGCCGCCAGCCAGCTGGTGGAGAAGCACGGCGTGATGCCCAAGGCCGCCGTGGCCAAGCGCGCGATTCCCAACTGCCACATCGTGTTCGTCGAGGGCGATGCCGTGCGCGCGCAGATCGAGCCGCTGTATGAGGTGCTCCTGGCGGCCAATCCCGCGTCCATCGGCGGTGCGCTGCCGGACGACAGCTTCTACTACGTCCGCTGATGGGCCGCTCTCCCTTCCGCTTCCGGGCATCCGGAGCGGCCTGTGAACCGGCCCGCCCCCTGCAGGCGGAGAATCGTCACCCGCGCGCAAAAGTCCTGCTTTCGCGCGCGGGCGTTTTGCTCTTTTACCTCGCGCTGTGGGGCGTGCTCGCGCGCGTCGTGCATCAGCCGCTGCTGCTGCCCGCGCCGCGCGAGGTGCTCTTAAAGCTCCTCTCTCTGCTGCCCAGCGCGGCGTTTTATCAGTCCCTCGCCGCGACGCTCCTGCGCACGCTGCTGGCGTATGCGCTGGGCATCGCCGTGGCCGTGCTGCTCTCCGTGCTCTGCGTGCGCTTTCGCGCGTGCGATCTGCTGCTCTCCCCGCTGCTCTCCGCCGTGCGCGCCACGCCGGTCACGTCGTTCATCGTGCTGGCGCTCGTGTGGCTCTCCAGCCCGCGCGTGCCGGTGCTCACCGGCTTTCTGATGACGCTGCCGGTCGTGCATTCCGCGCTCGTGCAGGCCATCCGGGCGATCGACCCCAAGCTGCTGGAAATGGCGCGGATGTACCGTCTGGGCCGCCGCAAGACGCTCGTGCATGTGATCGTCCCGTCGGTGCTGCCGGCGTTCGCGCAGAGCTGTCTGGCCGCCATCGGCCTGTGCTGGAAGGCCGTCGTCGCGGCGGAGGTCATCGGCGTGCCGAAGCGCGCCGTCGGCAGCCGGATCTACGAGGCGAAGATCTACCTGGAGACGGACAGCCTGCTCGCCTGGACGCTGACCATCATCCTGCTCAGCGTGCTGCTGGAAGCGCTGCTGCGCAGGCTCGCCGCCCGGGTCACGGAGGTGCGCCATGCGTGACATTCTGCTCAGGCACGTCGGCATGGCGTTCGGGGAAAAGCGGATCTTCTCCGACCTCAGCCTTTCCTTCTCCTTTCCCGGGCAGTACGCCGTCCTCGGCCCGTCCGGCCGGGGCAAGACGACGCTGCTGCGCCTGATCGCAGGGCTTGAGCGGCCGGTCAGCGGCGAGGTGCTGCTGCCGCAGGAGGCGCGCATTTCCTTCTGCTTTCAGGAGGACCGGCTGCTGCCGTTTAGGACCGTCCGCGAGAACGTCTCGCTCGTCTGCGGCTCGGACAGCCTTGCGCAGGCCTGGCTTGAGCGCGTCGGCCTGGGCGGGGAGGGCGACAGCTACCCCGCGTCCCTCTCCGGCGGCATGATGCGCCGCGCCGCGCTCGCCCGCGCGCTGGCGTTCGACGCGAACGTTCTGCTGATGGACGAGCCCTTCCGCGCGCTGGACGAGGCCACGCACGCGCAGATGCGCGCGCTGGTCCGTGAGGCGGCGAAGGGCAAGCTGCTCATTCTGGTCACGCACGACGAAGCCGACGCGGACGGCATGACCGTCGTGCGCATCTGAACCCGGATGAATTCAAAAAGAGCTTCTCTTTTCTATGCTTTTTCTTGAGAAACGTCAGGGCTGCCGCCCTGAAACCTGCCTGAGGGATTTCATCCCTCAGACTCCCTTCTCCGCT
Organism: Candidatus Ventricola sp.; assembly: GCA_051883735.1. Classification (GTDB taxonomy): domain Bacteria; phylum Bacillota; class Clostridia; order Christensenellales; family Aristaeellaceae; genus Ventricola. Next base: position 4,621 of record JBJEUH010000108.1, on the reverse strand, counting down.
TCGCGCGGCGATAAGCAATTCAACGAGGTGATCCCCATGCCCATCAAGATTCCCGAGTCCCTGCCCGCCCGCGCGACGCTGGAGAGCGAGAACATCTTCACCATCACGGAGCACCGCGCCGTCACGCAGGACATCCGTCCGCTGCGCATCCTGCTGCTCAACCTCATGCCCACCAAGGTCGTCACCGAGACGCAGCTCGCGCGCCTGCTGGGCAATTCGCCGCTGCAGATCGAGCTTGAGCTCATCATGACCACCAGCCGCGAAAGCCGGAACACCTCCCGCGAGCACATGCTCTCGTTCTACAAGACGTTCGACGACGTGCGCGGCCAGCACTTTGACGGCATGGTCATCACCGGTGCGCCGGTGGAGCAGATGGAATTCGAGCACGTGGACTACTGGGACGAGCTCTGCGCGATCATGGAGTGGTCCAAGACGCACGTCACCAGCACGCTCCACATCTGCTGGGGCGCACAGGCGGGGCTGTATTACCACTTCGGCGTCAAGAAGATTCCGCTGGAGAAGAAGCTCTTCGGCGTGTTCGAGCACACGGTCGAGCGCCGCAGCTCCATGCTGCTGCGCGGCTTTGACGACCGGTTCTTCGTCCCCCACTCCCGCCACACGACGATCGCGCGCGCCGACGTGGAGGCCGTGCCGCAGCTCAAGATCCTGGCCTCCTCGAAGGAGGCGGGCATCTACGCCATCGCCACGGACAAGGGCCGCCAGATCTTCATCACCGGCCACAGCGAGTACGACGCGGAGACGCTGAAGCTCGAGTACGAGCGCGACAAGAAGGCCGGCCTGCCCATCGACGTGCCCAAAAACTACTTCCCGGACGACGACGACACAAAACCGCCGCGCGTCACCTGGCGCAGCCACGCCAACCTCATCTATACCAACTGGCTCAACTACTACGTCTATCAGCGCACGCCGTACATCATCGACGACATCGCGCACGAGAAGTTCACGCTGGACTGAGCAAAGAAAAAACGGGCGAGCAATCGTCCGTTTTGTTTATTTCAGGAGAACGTTGGACTGCCGGCCCGGGAAACTCGCATAGTCGCGCCCTTGGGCGCTCCTTGCGATTCCCGACGCTCCGCCTGCCTGTTTCCGCCACTGGCGGCGGCAGGCTACGGTCCCAAACCCCGCAAGGGGCTTCGCCCCTTGACCCCATGTGCTCTTCGCGCAGATCAAAGCCTTTGAGCCGCCAAAATGAGACATTATGCGATGTAATCGGAGATGATCTCCTCGATCTTTGCCACGCTCATGTCCGCGCTGATGGTCGCCGGCGAGGAGGTCGCGATCATGCCCGCCGCCATCGCCGTGCAGACGATCTCGTCCGCCGTCATGCCCTGACGGCTGCCCCAGACGATGCCGGCCATGGCCGCCTCGCCCGCGCTGGTCACGTCCACCACGTCCGGGAACGGGCGCGCAATGCGGTGCACCGTGCCCTCGCGCCCGCGATAGAGCATGCCCTCCCGGCCCAGGGAGACGAACACGCGGCGCACGCCCTTGCGCAGCAGGATATCGCACGCCTTCAGCATGCCGCTGAGCGTATCCGTCGGGCAGCCCGCCAGCGCCGCAAGCTCCATGCGGTTGGGCTTCACCGTGTCAAAATAGCCGATCAGCGGCGCGAGCTCCCTGGCGCACGCCGTGGACGCGGGGTCCAGGTACAGCGGCGCAAGGCAGACCTCCGTCAGATGGGACACCGTGCTGCGCGAGAGGTTGCCGTCGCACACCACGATATCGGCATTGCTCAGCACCACGGACGCCTGATCGACAAACGCCTCGTCCAGCCGCCTGACGATGCGCACGTCGCTCATGGCCAGCACCTTGTCGCCCTTTTCATCGAGGATGGTCATATAGCTCGACGAGCGCTCATCCGCCAGCACGCTCGTATGGCTCATGTCAATGCCCGCCGCCTCGCAGCCGCGCAGGATGCTGCGTCCGTTCTCGTCGTCGCCCACGGCCGTCACCAGCTTCACATCGCTGCCCAGACGCGCCAGATTCTCGCAGATGTTGCGGCAGACGCCGCCCAGCGTCGTATACAGCATGCCGGGGTTGGAATCCCCCATGATCAGCCTGCCGTCGCTCCTGCCGCGGATGTCCACGTTCGCTGCACCAATGCCCGCAATGTAGCCCATAACCCCTTCTCCTTTGCGCGTGATAGGCGTACGCCTTTCTTTATATATTGTACCCTTTCTTCGCCAAAAAGACAAGGGAACGCTGCGTTCGGGTCTTGCATTTCGTGCCCGTTTCCCGTATAATATCGACCGGCGCAAATGCAAGTTTGCTGTCTAACAATTTCATACAAAAGGAGTCCTGATTATGGAAAATCAAGGTATCCGCGATGCGCGCCAGCTCGGCGTGCCGAAGATGCTGATCCTGGGCCTGCAGCACATGTTTGCCATGTTCGGCGCGACCGTGCTCGTTCCCGCGCTGACCGGTCTGAGCGTATCCGCGACCCTGCTGTTTGCGGGTCTGGGCACCCTGCTGTTCCACTTCCTGGTGAAGGGCAAGGTTCCGGCGTTCCTGGGCAGCTCGTTTGCGTTCCTGGCCGGCTATGCCGCCATCGCGCCGAACGGCGAGGCCGCGCTGCTGCCGTACGCCTGCGTGGGCGTGGCCTGCTCCGCGCTGCTGTACCTGGTGCTGGCCGCGCTGGTCAAGAGCTTCGGCACCCAGAAGGTCATGAGCTTCTTCCCGCCGGTCGTCACCGGTCCGATCATCATCTGCATCGGCATGACGCTGGCCAACTCCGCCATCAACAACTGCACCGGCAACTGGGCTGTGGCGCTGCTGGCGATCGTGACCGTCGTCGTCTTCAATATCTGGGGCAAGGGCATGCTCAAGATCATCCCGATCCTGATGGGCGTGCTCGTCTCCTACGTCTTTGCCGCGCTGCTGGGCCAGGTGGATTTCTCCGGCGTGGCGCAGGCCGCGTGGATCGGCCTGCCGGTCAGGTTTGAGAACACCGTCTTCTCCCTCATCGGCAACTGCGACGTCAACCTGCTCGTCACCGCGATCATCGCGATCATGCCGATCGCGTTTGCGACCATGATCGAGCACATCGGCGACATCTGCGCCATCTCCTCCACCGTGGGCGAGAACTTCATCGAGAACCCGGGCCTGCACCGCACCCTGCTGGGCGACGGCCTGGCCACCGCACTGGCTTCCCTCTTCGGCGCCCCGGCGAACACCACCTACGGCGAGAACACCGGCGTGCTGGCGCTGACCAAGGTGTATGATCCGCGCGTGGTCCGCATCGCGGCCATCTTCGCGATCATCGCTTCCTTCTGCCCGAAGTTCTCCGCGCTCGTCGCGGCGATGCCGGCGGGCACCATTGGCGGCGTCTCCCTGATCCTCTACGGCATGATCTCCGCCATCGGCGTGCGCAACCTGGTCGAGAACCACGTCGATCTCGCGCAGAGCCGCAACGTCATCGTCGTCTCCCTGATCCTCTCCCTGGGTCTGGGCATCACCTTCTCCGCCGCCGGCGCCATCACCTTCACGGCCGGCGCGATCACCCTCAAGTTCTCCGGTCTGGCTATCGCGGCCATCACCGGCATCGTGGTCAACGCCATCCTCCCGGGCAAGGATTACACCTTCACGAGCGATTATTCCAACGGCAAGAAGGAGCGCTGATCTCCAGCCGGTTCCGGACACAGCTCAACCCAATCACGCTGCACCCCATTTGCCGCAGCACGGCAAATGGGGTGCTTTTTATGATGCCAGTCTCTTCGCATGGCGTCAGGCCTTGATGCCCGCCAGCGCCAGGAATTTCTTGTCCGATTGGATGGCCTGCGTCACGAATTCGCCATCCTTGAAGAGGGCGTATGTGGTCACCGGGGCAGGCACGTTCTGCGCGGCTTCTCTGTCGGTGATGTGGATCACCCGGAGGCTGATCCCGTGCTCCCTGGCCGCCGCCTCCACCCTCGGCACCCAATAGGCCGTGAACGGGCATTGGTCGGTATAGTACAGGACAAAGCCGTCCCCCTCCACCGCAGGATGCCTGGCGCATTCCTTGAACTGCGGAGGCCTTGCATCCCCGGCAAGGGGCAGGTACATCAGCGTAATCTCCCTGGCTGAGGTATCCGCCGTCAGAAAGCCCTTGTGCGCCAGGTATTTGGGATCGGCGAGGAATTCCTTCTTCCTCTTTTCGGAGGACAGGATGCATAGCCCCTTTCGCCCCTGCGCCTTGGCGTCGCGGATGCATTCGTCCAGCAAATCGTTGGAATAGCCGTGGCCCTTCAGCGCGCCGGCAACCCAGAGGCAGTTGATGTAAAGATACCCTTCCGCCTGAATCGGCACCCACGCATGCTCGGCCGGGATGTACTCGATGAAGCACTTGCCCCGTTCCTCGCTCCTGTAAAAGACAAGCCCCTCCTCAAAGCGCTGCCTGAGCCATTCCTTCTTGGTCTGTCCCTGCTTGCCCGACATGGCGCAGCAAATGTGCTCCCTGTCGATATTGTCCTTCGTGATTCTGATATAGCCCATCCTTTTCGCCGTCCTTCCTTCTGTTTCGCAGTCCTTGCCGTTTGCTTTTCTTTCCTTCATTATAGGAGGTCTGTCAAGCGCTTTGTCGATCCTGTTGTTCCCCTGCGCATGGTTCAGCGAAAACAGAATG
>JBJEUH010000107.1:1409-21695 GCA_051883735.1 Candidatus Ventricola sp. | reverse complement strand
GTGTTCTTTACATACTCATCAAGCGGATGGCCGAGAGGCTGTCCGCTTTTTGCTTTCGTGTTCTGTTGCTCTCTGCATTCCAACGTGTAAAGGGCAGAAGCCCAGCTTGCTATTTTGCAGATTCTGTGGTAACCTGTCGTCGTAGGCAGATAGGGTTCTACGGGTGGATGCCTCCGCAACGGCGTACAGAAGCGGAGGAGCTGTAGCCTGACGCCGCCTGTGGCGGATGAAGGCAGGCGAAGCGCTGGAAATGTAAAGGAGCGCTTACGCGACTATTACATTTCCCGGAAATGGGATGACGAATGTTGAGCTGCTCAGTATTCTTCTCTCTGTCGCCGGATTGATTGTTGGCGTTTTCGCGCTGGCATTGACCTTGAAGCGATAAAAGAAAAACCGCCTTGCAGATTGCCCCTGCTGGCGGTTTGCTGACCTATAAACAGGCCTTTGCGGTGAGTAATCACCCGTAGGGCGCGACCCCTATCTGCCTACATTGTACGCTATCCTCCCGTCCTTGTCAAGCCATGGGCGGGAGGCCTTTTTGATGATGGGACTGCTGCTGGACATAACTATTGGTTATTTTTTTCTTTCTATGCTTAACTTTGCCTCGCTTGTGTGCGGGCGCGGGATGTGCTATGCTGTGGTCACAGGCCTGAAGTTGAGAAAGGAAGCATGAAATATGCTGAACATGAACGAGACCATCCGCTCGCGCAGGCATGCGCAGGGCATGACGCAGGAGCAGCTGGCCGACCGGCTGGGCGTGAGCGCGCCTGCGGTGAGCAAGTGGGAGCAGGGCGCGTCATACCCGGACGTGACGCTGCTGCCCGCGCTGGCGCGCGCACTGGGGATCGACCTGAACACGCTGATGGGCTTTGCGCGCACGCCGGAGAAGGCGGAGGTCGCCCGGATGCTGACGCGCGTGAACGATGCGGCGAAGGCGAAGGGCATCGAGGCGGGGCTGACGCTGGCGAAGGAATTCGCGCGGGAATACCCGTCCTGCGGCGCGCTGCTCTTTGGGCTGGCGGCGACGCTGGAGGGCCGGATGATCATGGCGGGCATGACGCAGGAGGAGCGCGGGCCGGTTTCTGTGCAGCTGGAGGACTGGTATGTGCGCGCGGCGGACAGCGAGGACGAGGAGGCGCGGGAGTCGGCGGCGTATCTGCTGGCTGGCCGGGCGCTGGGCAGGGGCGACGCGGACGCGGCGCAGGCCATGATGGCGCGGCTGCCGCGCGAGCCCGCGACGGCGCGCTGGACGCTGGAGACCGGGCTGCTGCTGGCCCGGGGCGAGCGGGAGCAGGCGGCGGCCTATGTGCAGAAGACGCTGTTTGCGCGCGCGGGCGACATGCAGCAGATGCTGCTGCGGCTGATTCAGATGGCGCTGGACGCGGACGAGCCGGGCCGCGCACAGGCGCTGGCTGATCTGACTGAGCGGTTCGTGGAGCTGCTGTGCATGCACCCGTATGTCGGCCATCTGGCGCAGCTGATGCCCGCGCTGGCGCGGAAGGACGTGCAGACCTGCATGACGCATGTCCACGCGATGCTGGCGGCGCTGCAGGCGCCGTGGTCGCCGGGAGCATGCCTGCCCTATGACCGCGCAGGACTGGGCCGTGGCGCGCCCAGCGACATGCTGGGTGGGATCGTGCGGGAGATGGAGCAGAGCGAGGAGTACGCGTTCCTCAGGGAGCATGCGGATTTCCGGGCATTGCTGGCGCAATATGGAAGCACGCTTAACCCGCGCGAAGCGGAGAAGGGAGTCTGAGGGACTGCGTCCCTCAGGCGGGTTTGGGCGGCAGCCCAACGTCCCCCAAAAGAATCAGAAAGAAAAAAGCCGTCTCAGAGCAGGCTGCGCAGCAGCCTACGATTGAGACGGGGCTGATCCTCCAAGCAGGAATTTGCGTAAAAAAGCTGCCGGGCAACGCGCCTGACAGCTTTGTTTTTGCTTTAGCAGGAGATTGCGCAAAAAATCCGTACAGCGGGCACCGAAGGGCTGGGTTTTGCGAAGCTGTTCGGAGGTGGGAGCGGGCACGTCCCGCCGCCTTTACGGATACGCCAGCCAAATGTCTTCCCGTTTCACGTTCCTCCAGTCAAACACCCTCGTGAGCTCCGCCAGCCCGGCGGGCCGCTTTTCGGGAATGATCCCGGCGGAAAACGCCAGCATGCCCAGAATCTGCTCGGGGGTCATGACTCTTGCCAGCGCCGTCAGGTCGAGGTCCCTGTCGCGCTTGGCGAGGCGGCGGCCCTGGCTGTCCATCAGCAGGGGGATGTGGCGGTAGACGGGCGTATCAAAGCCCAGCAGCCTCTGCAGGTAAATCTGGCGCGGGGTCGCGCTCAGAATGTCCCGGCCGCGGACGATCTCGGTGACGCCGGAGAGCGCATCGTCCACGACGACCGCGAGCTGATAGGCGAACAGGCCGTCCGAGCGGCGCAGAATCACGTCGCCGCAGTCCCGCTCCAGATTCTCGCAGACCGGGCCGAAGTGGCGGTCCGTGAAGGACACCGTCTCGTCCGGCACGCGCAGGCGCATGGCGGGCGTGCGCGTCCTGGCGCGCTCGGCGATTTCCCCGGGCGTGAGCGCGGCGCAGGCGCGGTTGTAGACCATCTCGCGGTCGCCCAGATTCGGGGCCTGCGCGGCGTGCAGCTGGGCGCGGGTGCAGAAGCACGGGTAGATAAGGCCCATGGCGCGCAGCCGGTCGAAATGCTGCTGGTAGATGTCCGTGCGCTGGCTTTGGAAAAGCGGCGGCTCGTCCCAGTCAAAGCCCAGAAAGCGCAGGTCGGAGAGGCACTGATCGGCAAGGCGCTGCGGACAGCGCGGCGCGTCCAGATCCTCGATGCGCAGCAGAAACCTGCCGCCCTGGCTGCGGCAGGAGAGATAGGCCAGCAGGCAGCACAGCAGGTTGCCCAGGTGCAGCCGTCCGCTGGGCGTGGGCGCAAAGCGCCCGACCACCGGCGTGCTCATGCGTCCGTCAGCGGATTGCGCGCGCCGCTGCTCTTCTTCTCGCCGTCGGGCAGGATGAGCTCGATCTCAAGGCGCTCAAAGTCCACGGCTTCGGTGAAGTGCTCCTTCGTGTAGGCGGTGCGGCCGAATTTTTCAAACTCCCGGTTGTGCTTGGGCAGCTGCAGCGGGCGCTGCACGTCGAACCGGCGGCAGATCTCGAGAAACGCCTCCTCGATATCGTCGCCCTCGATGGTCACGGTTTCCTGCCTGGCGATGCGGTGATGCCGGATCAGACGGCCCCAGAGCCTGTGTTTGTCCATGTTTGTCTCCTTGCCTGCGCGCGGCGAATGCGCTATAATAAACAGTCGGTGAGATGATTTTATATGATCGAAGGGGATTTGTAAAGGCATGCGGCTTACACTTTGTCCGCTGTTTTCCGGTTCCTCCGGCAACAGCATCTATATCTCCGTCGGCGGCGTGCGCCTGCTGGTGGACGCGGGCATGAGCGCAGCGCGCGTGGAGGCGCATCTGCGCGAGATCGGCGTGGATATCCGCGACATCGACGCGATTCTGGTGACGCACGAGCACGTGGATCACATCCGCGGCCTGGGCGTGCTCTGCCGCAAATACGGCCTGCCGGTCTATGCCAACGAGGGCACCTGGGATGGCATCCTGCTGCGCGATTCGGGCATCCCGCTGCGCTGCGTGCGCACGTTTACCACGGGCGAGGACTTTTACATCGGCGGCGTGAACGTGCACCCGTTCCCGATCCCGCACGACGCGAACGAGCCCGTGGGCTACAGCTTTGACTGCCAGGGCCTGCGCTGCGCCGTGGCGACGGACCTGGGGCACATCTGCGAGAGCTGGATGAACGCCGTCTCCGGCTGCCAGGCGCTGGTGCTGGAGGCCAATCACGACGTGGAGATGGTCCATCGCGGCCCGTATCCCGCGCACCTCAAGCGCAGGATTCTGGGGAAGAAGGGACACCTCAACAACGAGGACTGCGCCAGGGCGCTGCTTGCGCTGGTGAAATCCGGCACGCGCGCGGTTTTTCTTTCGCACCTCTCTCTTGACAATAATTTGCCGGAATTGGCATATAATACCGTGTGCGGTGCGCTAAACGAGGCGGGCTACAGCGTGGGCGCCGATGTGCGCGTGACGGTTTCCCGCAGGGACAAGGTGTCGGACATGCTGGTGCTGACCAGCGAGGACGTGCAGGCCGTATAAGGCCGGCGTGCTGCCGGCGGCTTCGCGCTTGGGGCCGATGCTTGAATAGACGATGACCAAACGGACAAGGAGGCCATGGAGATGGGGCGCAGGGTGACGCTTGAGCTGGACGAGCAGACGCTTCACAAGCTCGACGCGCTGGCCGATTCGCTCGGCTTTACGCAGGAGATGGCGGCCATATACGCCATCCGGCTGGTGAGCGCGTGCGCGGAGGAGGGGCTGATTGACGACGTGCCCGCGCGCGCCTGGCCCAAGGAGGCGCAGCTGCTGACCGGAACCGGCGGCAAGGTGATCGAGTTTTACGCGCGGCGCGAAAAAAACGCGAAGGAAAGCGATTAAAGCGCATAAACGCGCCGCTGCCTGTGCAGACTTCCTTTTGTAGAAAGGAGTGGACTGCATGGATCGACTATCCCTGTTGCTTGTCATCATCGGCGCGATCAACTGGGGCCTCATCGGGCTGTTCCAGTTTGACCTGGTGGCGTTCCTCTTCGGCGGACAGGCCGCGCTGATCTCCCGGGTGCTGTACACGATCATCGGCGCGGCCGGCGTGTGGAGCATCTCGATGCTCTTTACCAGCCGGGAAGCGCGCGAAGAACGCCGCAGCGAGCCCCGCGTCGACGGCGCGAACGCCTAATTTCATGAAGATTACCCCTGCCCTTTCCCGCTGGATGCGGGCGAGCGGCAGGGGTAAAAAAATCCTCAAAACGCAGCAATTCCCCCCTGTCATATCCCTTTTCGATGGTGTATAATAGGAACATATGAGGGTATAGAGGGAGGATATGCTGTGCGTGCGATTGCCGAACAATTTTCTGCGGTTCTGTGGAACGCGATCAACAGGCCGAGCATTGTCGATCTCATCGATATCCTTCTGCTGACCTTCATCGTCTACCAGATGCTGGTGCACCTGCGGCATACCCGCGTCTCCCAGACGCTCAAGGGCATCGTCGTGCTGCTGCTGGCGACCTGGCTGAGCGACGTGATCGGCATGCGCACCATCCATGCGCTCCTGTCCTGGGTCATCAACGCCGGCCCGGTGCTTTTGATCGTGCTGTTCCAGCAGGAGATCCGCCGCGTGCTCGAGGAGCTGGGCGCGACCAACCTGTTTGATTCCGCGGCGCGCATGCAGCAGGCCAGCAGCACCGACCTGATGATCGACGAGCTGATTCTGGCGATCGAGCACATGGCCCGCCGCCGCGTGGGCGCGTTGATCGTCATCGAAAACAGGACGCGCCTCAACGACGTGATCGCCACCGGCACGCGCGTGGACGGCGTGATCTCCCAGCCGCTGCTGGAAAACATCTTTGAGCCGAACACGCCGCTGCATGACGGCGCCGTCGTCGTGCGCGGCGACCGCATCATGTCCGCCGCATGCCTTCTGCACCTGTCCGATACGACCGGCGTGGGCCGCGATCTGGGCACGCGCCACCGCGCGGGCCTGGGCATGAGCGAGATTTCCGACGCGACGGTCTTCATCGTCTCCGAGGAGACGGGCATCATCTCGATGGCCAGGGGCGGCGAGCTGGTCCGCCACCTGGACGAAACCTCTCTGCACAGAATCCTCCACGAGCTGTACGACGGCGAGGAGAAGGCGCAGGGCCGCCTGGGCCTGAATGTGCCGCTGCTCAATCTCAAGCAAAGGAGGCGTGCTGCGCATGATGAACAGCAGACCGACAAAAAGGAATAACGCGCCCCGCGGGCCGTTCAGGGGCCTGCGCGACGTGATGGCGCGCATCTTCGCAAGCAAGCGCTTTCTGCTGGTCGTCTCGCTGCTGGTCGCGCTGCTGACGTGGAGCGTGCTGGTCGCCTCCGATACGACGCTGACCCGCCCCAAGACCTTCCAGAACGTCTCCGTGAGCGTCACCGGCGAGGCGACGCTCAAGAGCCGCGGCTTCATCGTGATGGACGACCTGGACGAGCTCGTCTCCGGCGTGCGCATGACGGTCGAGGTGACGCAGGCCAATTACAACCGCGTGAGCGGCACATCCTACAACCCGCACTTCGATCTGACGGACGTGACGGGCGTGGGCGAAAACACGCTGGAAATCGCCTATTCCTCCCAGCTCTACGGCCCCGTCATCTCCTGTGAGCCCTCCACGATCACCGTGAACGTGGAGCGCTACATGACCCGCCGCGTGCCGGTCGTGCTGGAGATGACCGGCTTTGCGCCGGAGGACGTGTACCTGGACAGCTACCGCACCGACCCGACGATGCTCTCCGTCTCCGGCCCGCAGTCGCTGGTGACCAGCGTGGCGCGCGCGGTGGCGAAGCTCGATTTGTCCACGCTCTCCACGGAGCGCGCGAGCGACCGCACGGCGCTTGACGTGGAGCTGCAGGACGCGTCCGGCGCGGTCATCGTCTCGGACAAGCTGGAAATCACGAACCAGACGGTCATCACCGATTCCGTCGTCGTGGACACGGAGGTCGTGCCGGCGGCGATGGTGCCGCTGGAGCTTGAGGGCCTGGTGACCGGCGAGCCCGCCGCGGGCTATGAGCTGATCGACGTCTGCGTCGAGCAGGATGCGCTGCGCGTGGCCGCCAAGCCGGACATTCTCGGCACGATCGAATTCATCACGGTCGATCAGCCGCTGGATATCACGGGCGCGACGGGCAGCGTGAGCGGCTATGTGCGCCTCAAGAAGCTCACCGGCATCGAGAACACGCTGCCCAGCGAGATCGCCGTGACCGCTGAGATCGCGGAAAAGACGATCGAGCGCACGATGCGCACGATGGACATCGACCTGGAGGGCGTGGAGGCCGGACTGAGCGGCAAGCTCTCCGCCAGGCAGAGCACCGTGCAGCTGACGGGCGGGTACAGTTTTATCGATGCGCTCACGCGCGAGGACGTGCATCTGTTTGTGGATGCGAGCGGCCTTGGCGAGGGCAAGCACACGCTGCCGGTGCAGATCCGCATCGACAACGCGCAGGACTTCACCTGCGCCCTGAGCGTGCCGGAGGTCACCGTCACGCTGACGCAGGAGAAATAACGAACGCGCGGGCGACAGCCCTTTTCCGGCCGCGGATTGCGACCGGATTTTTTGCCTGATCGGGAGATTGCGCAAATTGCCGTGCGGCGGGCACGGCCCGCTTTTTGCCTGATCAGGAAATTGTGCAAAAACCGTGCAACGGGCACGGCACGCAGGAGGAGTGGATTGCATTCATGGGTACGCTGACGGATTCCCTGTTTACGGTGCTGATGAGCTGGGTGCGGGGTCTGGTGAACGCGCTGTGGGCGCTGTTTTCCTCGGATCACACGACGGCCCTCGAGTTCCTTGGCAAGAACTGGCTGCTGATCGCGGCGGTCCTGATCGCGGCGGGCCTTGTGATCGACTGGATCATCTGGCTGCTGCGCTGGCAGCCGTATCACCTGTGGGCGCAGCGCGCGCGCAGGCTGCTGCACATGGAGGAGCCGGAGGACGAGGAGGAAGCCCCCGCCAAGGCGCATGCCGCCGTGATGCCGCAAAGGCGCGAGACCGCAGCGCAGGTCCCGCAGCCGGTCGGGGAGGACGAGCTGCCGCTGTATCTGGGTGAAGAGGACGAGCAGATGGCCATGGAGCGCGCGCAGAGCGCGCCGGACGAATACGCCTATCCGGGCATGCGCTACGACAGCACCGCACAGGAGGAGCTGGGCGGCACGCAGCGCTACGGCGCGGTGACGCAGGAGGGCCCGGGCGCGGCGGAGGTTGCGCGGCGCAGGGCGGAGATCGAGGCCTGGCAGCTGCAGATGCAGGAGGAGGCCCGCGCGCGCGCCGAGGCGGAACGCGCCGCCTACGAGGCGGAGCAGGCGCGTCTGGCGCAGGAGGCCTACGAGGCGGAGCAGGCACGGCTGGCACAGGAGGCCTACGAGGCAGAGCAGGCGCGGCTTGCGCAGGAGGCCTACGAGGCAGAGCAGGCGCGGCTGGCGCAGGAGCAATACGAGCGGGAGCTGGCCGAATACGAGCGCCAGAAGGCGCAGTACGAGCGGGAGCTGGCGGAGTATGAGCGCCAGAAGGCGGCGTATGACGCGCAGATGGCGCGCGAGGCCGCCGCGCAGCAGATGCAGGAGCAGGCCGGGGAGCTTGCGCCCGCGCAGGGCGCGTCCCGCCGCCGCAGGAGCGCGAAGCGGTCGTACAGCGACTACGTCGAGGGCGAGGACGTCGCGGACCTGCCGGACGCGCCGCAATGGCCGCAGATGCCGGAGGCGCAGCCTGCGCCGGCGGCGGAGCCTGCGCAGAAGAAGGCCGGCAGCCGGCTGCTGGGCCGCATGGCGAAGATGATTGAGCCGGAGGAGGAGCAGCTTGCCGCGCGTCCGAAGCTGCCGCCGCGCGTGAGCGTGCAGGATGCGTACAGGCCTGCGGCCTCGCCGGGAAAGCCTGACCGCCGCAATCCCCATGTTTGAGGAAGGAACGGATGAACGACACCCTGATGCTGGCACTTGAGCGCGCGGCGGCGGCGCTGTCCGTGCTGCTGATGGGCGCGTGCGGCGTGGGGCTGCTTGCGCGCCTTGTGCGCGTGCTGCGCGGGCAGGAGGCGGCGGACGGCCTGGCGCGCCGCAGGGCCTTTGCGCCCGCCCGATCGCTGCTGGCGGCGGCGGGCATCGGCCTGCTCTCGCGGCTGGCGCTGTACCTGCTGGCATATGCCCTGTACCGGCTGCTGGGCGTGGGCAGCGACGGGCTGCTTGAATCGCTCGCGCCGCTGTGGACGCACTGGGACACGCGCCACTACATCGGCATCGCGCAGGAGGGCTACACGGCTGTGGGCGACGAGCGGCTGCGGCTGGTGTTCTTTCCGCTGTATCCGCTGCTGATGCGCCTGGCCTCGCCGCTGACCGGCGGGAACCTGCTTGATGCCGGGATGCTCGTGTCGCTCGCGTGCAGCGCGGTGGCGACGGCGCTGGTGTACGACCTGTCGTACCTGCACTTTGGCGGGGAGACGGCGCGGCTGAGCGTTTGCTATTTCCTGCTGAGCCCGCTGAGCGTGTTTCTGTGCTGCGCGTATACGGAGGCGCTGTTCATCTGCCTGACGCTGGCGGCGGTGTGCCTGCTGCGGCGCGGGCATCCGTGGCCGGCGGCGCTTTGCGGCGCGCTCAGCGCGCTGACGCGCATGCCGGGCGTGATCGTCGCGGGGCTGTTCATCGTCGAATACCTGGGAAAGCTTCCCCAAAAAAGAGCGAATGCCCGCGCGCTCCTTTCGTGCGCCGGGCAGGTGCTGCTGGTCTTTTCGGGCCTGTTTGTCTACTGGCTGATCAACTGGCGGGTGACGGGCGACCCGCTGATGTACATGACCTATCAGCGGGAGAACTGGTTCCAGCAGCCGGGCACGTTCTGGGACTCGACGGCCAATACCATGCACTACTTCCTCATCGGCGTGGGCGAGAGCGACTGGCTGTGGACCTGGGGCTTCCAGCTGCTGTGTATGCTGTGGATGTATCTGCTGCTGGCGCTGGGCGCGGCACGGATTCCGTTTGACCTGGCGGCGTACAGCTTCGTGTATACGGCGGTCGTGCTCTCGCCGACGTGGCTGCTCTCCGGCGCGCGGTATCTCTACGCGCTGTGCGCGCTGCCGATGCTGCTTGCGCGCATACGCGCAGGGCGGACGGGACATGCGCTGCTGCTGGCCATCTCCGCCGTGCTGCTCGCCGTCTGGACGTTCGGCTATACGATCGCCATTCAGGTGCTGTAAGGTGCTGTTGCTTCAAACCGATATGGAGCGCAGACATGCGTTGCAGATGAGCCTTCCTGTGGGCGAACGCAGTTCGCCATGACAACCCAGCTTCAAGCAGGCGCGAAGCGAAGAAGGGAGTTTGAGGGATGAAATCCCCCAATCAGGTTTAGGCGGCAGCCCAAAAAGAGGTGCTTTATGATCCACGTGATTTGCTCGAATCCCGCCATCGACAAGCTCTATGCGATCGACGGCTTTGCGCCGGGCGAGGACTATCCCGGACAGAGGCCGCTCGTTCGCTTCGGCGGCAAGGGCGTGAACGTGGCGCGCGTGCTCAGCCAGCTCGGCGCGCCCGTGCGGCTGTACGCGTTCATGGGCGAGGAGAGCGAGACGGGCTTTGAGCGCGAGATGGAGAAGCGCTGCGCGTGCGCGTTCATCGCCGTGCCCGGCGCGTGCCGCACGACCGTCAACATCATCGACCGGCAAAACAACCGGGAGACCGTGATCACCGAGCGCGGCCCGGCCGTGTCGCAGGAGCATGTGCGGCAGCTGCTGCGGACGCTGGAGGCGCGCGTGCAGCCGGGCGACCTCGTGTGCTGCTCCGGCTCGATCATCGCGGGCGCGCCGGAGGACCTCTACGCGCGCATCAGCCGTCTGAGCGCGGCTAGGGGCGCGAAATGCGCGCTCGACTGCAACGCCGGGGCGCTGCCCCCATCGCTTGAGGGCGCGGCCTATGCGCTGGGCAAGCCCAACGAGCGCGAGCTGTGCGCGCTGCTGGGTCAGGCGCGCACGCAGGAGCCGTCCCGGATTGCGCAGCTGGCCCGAAGGGTCATGCCGCCGTATGCGGCGCTGCTCATCTCCATGGGCGCGCAGGGCGGCGTGTGGGTCGGGCCGGAGGGCGCGTATCTGGCGCGCGTGCCCGAAAAGCCCGTCGTCTCCACGGTGGGCAGTGGCGACGCGACGTTCGCCGGCGCGCTGCACGCGATGGCGCAGGGCATGGATGCGCAGGACGCGCTGCGCCTGGCGATGGCCTGCGGCGTGGCCAACGCGATGCTGGGCGAGGTGGGCAGCGTGCGCATGGAGGACGTGCGCGGCGTCATGGACGAGATTGCCGTTACGGCGATTGAATAAAGGAGGAAATCGTATGATCTATGTGCAGTATCAAGAGGCTGTCGATCAGATGACGCGGGGACTTGAACGCTTTCTGAACGCGCAGGATGCGCGGCGGTTTGCGGAGATCTTCGCGGGGAACTCGCTGGACGGCGTGTACAGCCACGGCATGAACCGCTATCCGCGCTACCTTTCCGACATGGGAAGCGGCCTGTGCGACGCGAAGGTGACGCAGGCGGAGCGCGTTTCCGGGCTGGGCGGCCTGGAGGTGTGGGACGCGCACTTCGGCGTGGGCCCGCTGATCGCGCAGCAGATGGCCGAGCGCGCCATCGAGCTGGCCAGGACGCACGGCGTCGCCTGCGTGGCGCTGCGCAACAACAGCCATTGGCTGCGCGCGGGCCGTTACGGCCTGATGATGGCGGACGCGGGCATGATGGGCCTGTGCATGACCAACACCTGCATGAACCTCGTCGCCTACGGCGCGAAGGAGCCGTCCACCGGCAACAACCCGATCACCATCGCCATCCCGCGCAAGGCCGGCAGCCTGGTGATGGACATGGCGGTGAGCCAGTACGCGTTCGGCAAGCTGGAGATCATGGCGCAGGAGGGCGGCATGCTCGACACGCCCTGCGGCTACGACACGGAGGGCAACCTGACCAGCGACCCCAAAAAGATCGTCGAAAGCGGTCTGATGACGCCGATGGCCCTGTGGAAGGGCAGCGCGCTGTCCATCATGATCGACCTGATGGTCTCCATGCTGTCCCTGGGCCGCACGTCGCTTGAGATCGGCACGCCGGCCGACGGCGAGAAGGGCATGAGCCAGCTGTTTGTCTGCATGAATCCCGCGGCGGTCGTCGACATGGACAAGGCTGAGGCGCAGATGGAAAAGACCATCGCGTTCCTGAACGGCCTGGAGCCCAAGGACGGCGTGCACGGCGTGCACGCGCCCGGCGAGAACCTTGAAAAGACCCGCGCGCGCAACCGCGAACGCGGCATTCCGGTGACCGAGGACACCTGGAAGAAGATCACGGACGCGGCGAAGTGACGTTGGGGCCGCGGGCCCCAAACCCCGCCTGAGGGATTTCATCCCTCAGACTCCCTTCTTCGCTTCGCGCATATCAAAGCATCCTGCTTGGATGAAGAAAGCGCAATCTTGGCAAAGGGCCATCCCGAGGGATGGCCCTTTATGTGACCGGCTTGTAGATGAGGCGGTGCTCCATGCACGCCCACGCGTCCATGCTGGCCGTGCGCAGCTGGATCTCCACCGGCACCAGGTATGCCTGGGAATCGAGCACCACGGGGACGCTGAAGATCAGATGCAGGCTGCGGTAGCCGCTCTGCTTGGGCGCGGCGATGTAGTCGTGCACCTCGTCCAGCTGGGCGACGCCGCTGGCGATCAGCGTGTGGGCAAAGCGATAGACGGCCTGGCGGCTGGTGAGCACGGCGCGCAGGCCGGCCACGTCGCGCAGGCACAGGCCGGCGGAAAGCGCGGTCTCGGGCATGCCCTTCTTGCGGAGCTTGCCGCGGATGGACGCGGGCGATTTGAGCCGGAAATGGAGCGTGAGCACGTCCTGGTCATGCTTGGCGCGCGCGGCGCAGAGCATCTCGAGCGCCGCCTGCACGGCGGCCTCGTAGGGACCGTAGAATTCGGCGTTGAAGACGGGATCGCAGAGCATGGAGGAATCATCGGGCAGCTTTTGTGCGGTTGCAGTGGAAAGCATTTCAATTCACCTCGGATTCATGTGATGCGTTTGGGTATGGTCATCCTGTTTGCAGGGCGCCGGCCTCGGACACGAAGCCTCAGAGCGTCCGCAGCGCTGCCGCGACGGCGCCGGCAGCATGCGGGTTTGCTTGTTCTTTGATCATGATACCCTGAGGATGTTGCAGGAGTGTGGCCCAAAACGGACGCAAATGTGAGCAATCATGGAAACGCTGCCTCATAGAATATGCGGCGTATGCCCGGATTATGATGTGCGGCGCGGAAGGTTTTGCTGTACAGACGGCGCGTTTTTCTGTATAATGAATCTGGATGATTGCGCAAGAAAGGACATTGTGACATGAGAAAGAATGTGGTGAGCGACGCGCTGCGCACAGGGTTCAACAAGCGGCCCGGCAGGGTGGCGCATGCGGTGCTTTTTGTGCTCGCGACCATGGTGTTTTTCGTCTTTGCGCGCTATGCGCGCTACGCGAAAATTGACGAGTTCAGCGGATACAGGACCGACCAGATGCAGGTCATCTCCGGCGTGATCTTTGCGGCGATCTTCGCCGTCTCCTACGCCGTGCAGCTGCGGGCGGGCAGGAGGCTGCCGGTCTATATGCACGTCCTGCTGGCCGTGCTCACGGGCGCGGTGCTGCTTGCCAAGATCTCGCTGCTCGACTATGTGAGCGACGACTACGACATCTTCCTGAGCAACTGGATCTACGAGTATTCCCAGATGGGCTGGAAGGAAGGCCTGGGGACCTACATCGGCAGCGACTATACGCCGCCGTACCTGTACCTGATGCAGCTCATCTCCCGGATGAAGGACTATCCGCCGCAGTATCTGGTCAAGGCGATCTCCATCGCCTTTGAGGTGCTCATGTGCACCGCGCTCATGAAGCTCACGGCCCTGCGCGTGAAGGGCGAGGGCGCGCCGCTGCTGGTGTATCACATCGCCTCCCTGCTGCCCACGGTCGTCTTCAACGGCGCGTACTGGGGCCAGTGCGACGTGATCTACGTCTCCTTCTGCCTGATGGCCGTGTACATGGGCCTGACCCGGCGCAGCGCGCGCAGCATGATCCTCTTCGGCGTGGCGCTGTCCTTCAAGCTGCAGACGGTGTTCTTCCTGCCGGTGCTGCTGCCGCTGTGGCTGAGAAAGGACATCAAGCTCCGCCATCTCGTGCTCATTCCGGCCGCCTACATGGCGATGATGATCCCCGCGCTGTGGGGCGGCAAGTCGCTGCACCACGTGCTGACGGTGTACCTGCAGCAGGCGGACAGCTACAACTTCATCACGATGAACGGCCCCAACCTGTACCAGTTCCTGCCGGATCTGGACAAGGAGATGCTGTACAACATGTTCAGCGGCATGGCCATGGTGCTGGGCTTTGCCTGCGTGATGGCGATGTGCGCGCTGGTGAGCGTCTATCGCGATCGACTGAGCGTGGACGCGACGCTGCTCGCCTGCCTACTGATGCTCAGCGGCATTCCGTTCTTCCTGCCCAAGATGCACGAACGCTACACGTTCGGCGCGGACGTGCTCTCGCTGGTGCTGGCGGCGTACGCGCCGGGGCGCCGCGTGCTGCTGCCGCTGTGCTTCGGGTTTGCCTCCTATGCGGCGTACACGGCGGGCCTGCCGGGCGACAGGATCATGGATCTCAAGTGGGCGGCGATGTTCCAGATGGTGGGCGTGGCGCTGACGGCGGCTGAGCTGTGGCGCGCGCTGAATACGAACAGGCAGGACGCTGTGCTGGCGGAGGTGAAGGCGTGATGACGGACAAGAGAAACGCATGGCGCGATCCGCTGCGCTTTGCGATGGACATGCGCCTGGGCAGACCGGGCAAGGCGCTGCTGTTTGCGGCGCTGATGGCGGCGTTTTTCCTGCTCGCCCTCCGGTTCTGCGCCGGGATGGCGGGCGCTGCGGTGATCGCCGTGTGCGGCATGCTGGGCGCGGCGATCCTGACGGCGTTTGCCTGGCGGGCGCTGCAAAGCGAGGATACGCCGGTGATCGTGCTGCTGTGCGTCGCGGCGCTGGCGATGCTGGCGGTGGCCGCGCATCTGGCGCTGCTGGACGTGAAGCCGGGCCGGTATACCAAGGTGCTCGAGCCGATGCTCACGGACATGTGGAACTACGAGCTGGTGACGGCGATGGCCTGGGAGGAGGGCGGCTGGTCCGGCGTGTACCTGATCTTCATGGCCCTGCTCTCCCGGGTGGAAAATTTCAGCTGGCTGTACGCGGTCAAGCTGTTTGACCTGCTGTGCCAGTGCGTGGCGGCGGGCGCGGTGCTCCGTCTCGCTGTGCAGCGCGGCGCAAAGGTGTACGGCGCGCTGGCGGCGATGCTGGCCTGCGTGCTCGCGCCGACGATGCTGATGAACGCGGGCGTGTGGGCGCAGTGTGACGCGACGTTTGCGATGCTCGCGCTGTGGGGCCTGGCGCTGCTGATGGACGAGCATCCGCTCGCCGGCTGCGTGCTGTGGGGCCTGGCGCTGGGCACGAAGCTGCAAAGCGCGTTCCTCTTCCCGCTGCTGATCGTGCTGTTCATGAAGAACCGCGTGCAGCTGCGCCATATCCTGGCGCTGGCGGCTGCTGCGTTCCTGTGCCAGATCGCCATCGTGCTGGACGGCCAGGGCCTGATGAGCCTTGTGACGCGCTACGCCGTGCAGCTGGAGGACGCGCGCTGGGAGCTTGGCCTGTCCGACGGCATGCCGAACGTCTACAAGCTGATGCTGGTCGCCTCCACGCGCGAGTTCAGCGGCATGGGCCTGTACCTGGGCATCGCGAGCGCGATGCTGGTGGCAGCTGCGCTGCTGCGCACCCGGCGCGAGCTGACGAACGACACGCTGCTGCTGGGCGCGCTGCTGCTCGCCTGCGGCCTGCCGCTGATCCTGCCGCAGATGAACGCGCGCAGCTGGTATCTGGCGGGCATGCTGGCGTTTGCGTGCGCGGGCAATGCGCGCAGGATGATCGCCGCGGGCCTGATCGAGTTCGTCTCGCTGTGCTCGTACATGGCGGCGATCTTCGGCTTCGACGTGGTGCCGGCGATCCCGCTGGCGCTGCTGGCGATTGCTGCGGCGGTGCTGGTGCTGCTGGAGCTCCTGGATGCGATTCTGACGAAGAAGGACGGGGAGGCGCTGCGCGCATGAAAAGGCTGAATGCGCTGCTGGCGCGCGCGGACGACGGCCTGCGCACGCTGCTGCTGGAGCGCGGGCTGCCCGGCTGGCTGCCGGGGATCTGCACGTTTGCGGCGTTCTTCCTGCTGATGATGACGCGCACGCTGACGCAGCTTGCGGGCGCGCAGACGGCGGCGCGCGCCGGGGCGGTGCTGGTGCTCTGCCTGCCGCTGGCCGTGATGCTGGCCTTTGCGCTGCGGCTGAGCAGGGATCAGGCGGGCGGCGCGCTGACGCAGCTTGGCCTGTGCGCGCTGTGCGCGCTGGCGATGCTCGCGCGCATGAGCTTCATCGAGCGCTCCTCCGGCGACTACGACATCTATCTGGCCGATTGGATCGACCGGCTGGCCGCGGGCTCGTTCTCGGCGGGCATGCAGGCGAACATCGGCGAGTACAACGTGCTCTACCAGTATATCCTCTTTGTCATCACGCGGCTGGGCGTGCCCGCGCTATACGCGGTGAAGGCGGTCTCCTTTGTCGGGGACGCGTTCCTCGCGGGCGCGGCGGCGAAGCTGGCCGGCAGGAAAAACGGCCTGCTGGCGTTCGGCGCGGTGCTGCTGCTGCCGACGGTGGTCCTCAACGGCGGCATGTTCGCCCAGTGCGACAGCCTGTATGCGGCGTGCGCGCTGTGGGGCTTGGCGCTGGCGCTGGACGGGAAGCCCGGCGCGTCGGCGGCGTGCTTTGCGCTGTCGCTGGCCTTCAAGCTGCAGAGCGCGTTCCTCCTGCCCATCGTCATCGTGCTGTGGGCGGGCGGGAAGCTGAAGGTGCGAGACGCGCTGATCTTCCTGCTGACGCTGTTTGCCGTGACGGTTCCGGCGCTGCTGGGCGGCAAGAGCCTGGCGAGCATCGTGGGCGTCTATGCCGCGCAGACCGGGCTGTACACGGGCCTCAATTACAACGCGGCCAACCTCTTCGGCCTGATGGAGACGGCGGGGCTGGACGTGTACGCATACGGCAATTTCGGCATGGCGCTGGCGTTCGGCGTCTGCGCGCTGCTGGTGATCGCCGGGGTGCGCCGGGCGCGGGAGCTGACGGATGGGGAAACCGTTCGTCTCGCGCTGCTCATGGTGCTGCTGATCGTCTTCCTGCTGCCCCGGATGCACGAGCGCTACTTCTACATGGCCGTGCCGCTGAGCGTCGCGCTGGCGTGCCGCCGGGGCGGCAGATGCGTGATGGCGGCGGCGCTGATCGAGCTGGCGATGCTCGCCACCTGCTGGGAGACGGCAATCCCGCTGGCGGCGGCCTCCGCCATGATGCTCGCCGCTGTGGTGCTGATCCTGTCGGACGGGAATTGCAGCGAGGATAGAATTGTGTTATAATCATAAAGGTTAGAACAGAACTGAAACGAATGGATGCCTGAATGGCTTGATCCAGCGCGAAGCGCAGCAGGGGGTTTCAGGGCGGCAGCCCTGGGAGGAGGTTTAGGATGAACAGGGAAGACATGCTCGCTTTTTTGAAGAACGAGGCGCGCGGCATTGCCATGATGTTTGGGCCGAACTGCGAGACCCTTGTTCATGACATGACCCGGCCCGGCCATCCGATTCTGGCGATTTACAACGGCTCGGTGACGGATCGCGACGTGGGCTCCACGGCGGATATCTTCGGCGACATCGGCGATTACGACGAGACGATCTACAAGAACAAGGACTACACCAACCAGATGGTCCTCTCCCGCGACGGGCGCACGCTCAAGAGCACGACGTTCAACGTCGTGGGCGAAGACTTTCACTTCGCGCTGGGCATCAACCTGGACATCACCAACATGGTGCGCGCCACGCAGATGCTCACCGAGCTGACCGCCACCAGCGGCGATCTGCAGCAGACGCTGATGCAGGACGCGAGAAGCCAGCTGGAGGAGCTTTTGCGCGAGTGCATCAGCGCCGTGGGCAAGGAGCCCGAGGCGATGAAGAAGACCGACCGCATGCGCATCATCCGCATGCTCTACAAGCGCCGGGCGTTCACCTACCAGAAGTCCGTGGCGATCGTCGCCGAGCGGCTCAACGTGTCCAGGTATACCGTGTACAAATACATGCACGAGCTGGAAGAGGCGGAGAAGAAGGGCGAGCACCTGACGGAGTGAAAAGGCCATGAGTCTGCGAAACATCATCAAATCAGCGGCTTATACAGTGCTGCACATGCTTCTGTGTGCGGCGCTGTTTTCATTGCTGGCAGCCGGCGCCATCCTCTGCATGGAAGCCATCTGGCGGGGAAGCTTCAGCCTGGCCGTGATGTGGGCGGCAAGGCTCTGGCGGCTGTTCGGCATGCTCGTGCTGGTGACGGCCTCCCTTGAGCTGGCGCTGTACATGCTGACCGGGCGCATGCTTGCGTCCGTCCTGCTGACGAACGCAGTCCTGACGGTGACGGCGCTGATCCAGCACTATAAGCTGGCGCTGCGCGGCGAGGTGTTTGTGCTCAGCGATGTGATGCTGGCCTCGGAGGCGCTGACCGCTGCCGCCCATTTCACGATCGATGTGCCGTGGTATGTGGTTCTGGGCTGTATCCTGATGCTGCTCATGCCGCTGTGCGTCTGGGGCATGCGCCTCAAAAAGCATTACCTGAGCAGGCTGGCGGTACTGGCCCTGTGCGCGGTGATGATCGGCCAGGGATGGAACAGGATCCTGATCATGAACGAAGCGCCGACCCAGGAGCTGGTCACCTATTATCATCTGAACGGCCTGCTTGGGGGCCTTGTCTGGTCAAGACCGCAGGCCCCCAAGGAACCAAAGGATTACAGCGAAGAGGCTGTCTGCGCGCTGCTGAGCGAATATGCGCAGGAAGACGACGTGCAGGTGAAGCCGGATATTCTGTTTGTGATGAGCGAGACGCTCTATGATCCCGGCAAGCTGCCCGGAATCCTGCTGAGCGAGGACCCGCTTGCGTATATGAAAACCCTGCAGGAAAGCCACTGGGGCGGCGAGCTCTACGTGCAGTCCTACGGCGGGGGAACGGCGCAGACGGAATACGAGGTGCTGACAGGCTGCCGCGTGGATTACACATCGGTTTCCGCGTATCTGGATCAGACGCTTGTCTATGACGGCATGGATTCCCTGGCGTCGCTGCTCAGCCGGTATGGATATTACACGATGGCGATGCATCCGGCGCAGGGGAGCGTCTACAACCGCGAAAAGGCGTACCGGCGCATGGGATTTGATGAGACCGTCTTCATTGAGGACATGGCGCCGCCCTACAGCGACGTCGGCCCCTATCCGTCAGACCAGTACCTGTTCGAGGAGATCATCCGGCAGTATGAAGGCAGGCCGGAGGATCAGCCGTGGTTTTCGTTCGTCGTCACCTATCAAAACCACGGCGGCTACGACTATGGCTATGACGCGCATGGCATTGCCGCAGTTAGCAGCGATGGTGCGCTGATGCCGAACGCAACGACGTACGCCAACGCGCTGCGCGAGAGCGACATCCAGCTTCAGATGCTGACGGAGTACTTTGCCGCCCGGCAGCGCCCGGTCGTGCTGGTGATCTTCGGCGATCATGCGCCGGCGCTCAGCCAGGTGGGCTGCCGCCAGGTGGGCAGCAGCCCGGAGGAGCAATGCCGCATTCACACCACGCCGCTGCTGATTTACAGCAATTACGGCATGGAAATGCCCGAAGACACGCCGCGCACGCTTTCCGCGTATCGCTTGGGCGCGGTGCTCCTGCATGCGCTGGGATTCCGATCGGACGCGTATTACAATTATCTGGCGGATGGTGCGGTGCCCAATCTCTATGGGGCGGACGGATGGATCGTGGATCAGAACGGCGTGCATGAGGATGCGGAGGCGTTCGATGCAGCGCTGGAAGCGCTGAACCTGATTCGCTACGACCGGATTTGCGGGAAGCAGTATGGAAAGGGCGTGACGTACCGTGGAGAATAAGCGCATCGCGCGCCATGCGCCGGGGCTTCTGCGCCTGACGGCAGCGATTCTGCTGATGCTGTGTCTTCTCTTGGTCATGATTGGTGTGCTCCCGTGGCATTTCCCATATGACCGGCTGGACTGCCTCTACGGGCTGGAGCCTGAGACCCTTTCGGTCGGGCATCCGGGCGGGTCGTTCATCCTGTATTGCACGCCCATCAACGGAAGCCCAAGCGCACAGCTGTTTGTCGACGGCAAGCCCTATTCAGAGGCGGAGTATACGGACAGGGAGCAATTCACGATCACCCTGGGCGACGAGCTTTTTGAGCAGCCGGGCCGGCTGGATCTGATGCTGAAGCTGACGTTCTCCGGCGGTATCAGCCTCAGAACCAATACGGTCAGCGTCTATGTGACCGAATGAATCAAAATCAAAATCCGGCGCAGACAGCTGCTTGTCTATCAGCGCCCTCAAGAATCATGAGCACGCAAAGAAAGAGCACCGGCGTTTTGCCGATGCTCTTTTTGTGTGCATGAAAGCAGTTTCGGAGCGCCCTTTGCGCGAACGAAACGGGTTTGGAATCGCCCAAGCCGTCGTACCTGCCCGGCAGGGCATCGGAGGGCTTTGCCCGTGCGATGCCGTTGGGAGCAAGGCGAAGCGTATCGGC
>JBJEUH010000107.1:0-1309 GCA_051883735.1 Candidatus Ventricola sp. | reverse complement strand
CGTATCGGCGGCGCCCACTGGGCGCTTAGCCCTTGACCGCGCCGGCGACAACGCCCTCGATGATGTACTTCTGGCAGAGCAGATACATGACGATGATCGGGATGACCGTGATCATGATGCAGGCCATCATCGGGCCCATTTCCACACGGCCATAGCTGCCGCGGAAGTACTGGATCGCCATCGGGATGGTGCGGTACTTCTTGATGTCCAGCACCAGCGTCGGCAGGAGGTAGTCGTTCCAGACCCACATGGTCTCCAGGATCGCGGTGGAAATCGCGGTGGGCTTGAGGATCGGGAAGACGATCTTGAAGAAGATCTGCAGCGGGTTGCAGCCGTCGATCATCGCGGCCTCCTCAATCGCCAGCGGAACCGACTTCATGAAGCCCGTGAACATGAACACCGCCAGGCCTGCGCCGAAGCCCAGGTAGATGATGCAGATGTTGAACGGGGTGTTCAGGCCGAGGGTGTCCGCTGTCTTGGAGAGGGTGAACATGACCATCTGGAACGGCACGACCATGGAGAACGCGCACAGCAGGTACATCAGCTTGGACACCTTCGAATTGACGCGGGTGATGTACCAGGCGCACATGGAGCAGCACAGGATGATCAGGATGACGGAGGTGAGCGTGATGACCAGAGAATAGCCGAAGGAGGCCAGGAAATTCATCTGCGTCACGCCGTAGATGTAGTTGTGCAGGCCGACGAAGGAGCCGGCCAAGGGCAGCTCGAACACGGACGTGGTGGAAATGGCGGTTTCCGCCTTGAGAGAGTTCTGCAGGATCAGGACGACCGGATAGATCCACACGAGGCTGAGCGCGCTCAGCAGGATGCTCAGACCGGCGTCGACAGCGCGGCGCGCGCCGGAGACAGCGCCGTCGTGGTAAACCTTGGCTTTAGCCATTACTGCTGCACCTCCTTGCGACGGGTGAAGTAGAGCTGAACCAGCGCGATGGCGATGACCAGCAGGAAGAAGACCACGGCCTTCGCCTGGCCGATGCCCTTCCACTGCGCGCCGGAGCGGGCATAGAAGGTGTCGTAGATGTTCAGGGCCAGCATCTGGCTCGCCTTGGCCGGCTCGCCGCCGGTGAGCGCGAGGTTCTGGTCAAAGAGCTTGAAGGAGTTGGTCAGCGTGAGGAAGGAGCAGATGGTGATGGACGGCATGACCATCGGCAGCTTGACCTTGATGAGCGTCTGGAAGCTGGTCGCGCCGTCGATGGACGCGGCCTCGAGCAGATCGCCCGGGACATTCTGCAGGCCGGCGATGTAGATGATCATCATGTAGCCGATCTGCTGCCAGCACATCAGGATG
>JBJEUH010000106.1:0-4135 GCA_051883735.1 Candidatus Ventricola sp. | reverse complement strand
CATTCGCTCCCTTTATCTATCGAAGCTGCTTACCGCCCGGCAGTCCTCAGCGCCTGACGGGAATAGACGTAGGGGCGAACGAAGGGCAGGCGCGAAATGCGGACGAACACCGCGTCGCCGGACACGCGGACGGCCAGCTGCGTGGGATGCAGGCGAAGCGGCCCGTCACGGTCGGAGACGAAGATGGAGGTCGGCCCGTCGTCCGGCAGGGCGCCGGCCTGCTCGAGCCGGGCCAGCACGCCAAAGACGTTTTCTCTGCTGGGTTTCATGAAGGATTGCTCCTCTCTCAAGCGTTCATAACATGTTCAAATTCGCGCCGCTGATGCGGTTTTCCTGCCGGACAGGGATTGCATTTTGCTGGCAATTCGCGTATCATAAACGCAGCCTGAACATACACACCGTCTGTACATAAGGAGAGGTTTGATGGATATCAAGAAAGAAGCGCTGAAAAAGCACTATGAGTGGCAGGGCAAGCTGGAGATTGCGCCGCGTGCGCATGTGACCAATAGCGAGGAACTGTCCCTGGCATATACCCCGGGCGTGGCCGAGCCGTGCCTGGCGATCCGCGACGACTACAACAAGAGCTACGAGCTCACCCGCCGCGCGAACATGGTCGCCGTCATCACCGACGGCACCGCCATCCTCGGCCTGGGCGACATCGGCCCGGAGGCCGGCATGCCCGTCATGGAGGGCAAGTGCGTGCTGTTCAAGGAATTCGCGGGCGTGGACGCGTTCCCGATCTGCATCCGCAGCAAGGACGTGGACGAGCTCGTGCGCACGATCTACCTGATCTCCGGCAGCTTCGGCGGCATCAACCTGGAGGACATCGCCGCGCCGCGCTGCTTTGAGGTGGAGCGCAGGCTCAAGGAGATCTGCGACATCCCCGTCTTCCACGACGATCAGCACGGCACGGCCATCGTCGTCGCCGCGGCGCTCATCAATGCGCTCAAGGTTGTGGGCAAGCAGATGGACAAGGTGCGCGTGGTCATCAACGGCGCGGGCAGCGCGGGCGTGGCCATCGGCAAGCACCTTCTGAACCTGGGGGTGACGGATCTGGTGCTCGTGGATCGCTTCGGCGTCATCTGCGAGGGCATGGAGGGCCTCAACCCTGCGCATGAGCAGATGAGCCATGTGACCAACCCGCGCCACATCACCGGCAGCCTGGCCGACGCGATGCGCGGCGCGGACGTGTTCATCGGCGTGAGCGCCCCGGGCGTGGTCACGCCGGAGATGGTCGCCTCCATGGCGCCGGGCGCGTGCGTCTTCCCGATGGCCAACCCCGTGCCGGAAATCCACCCGGACGAGGCGCAGAAGGCCGGCGCGGCCGTCGTGGGCAGCGGCCGCAGCGACTACAAGAACCAGATCAACAACGTACTCGCGTTCCCGGGCATTTTCCGCGGCGCGCTCGACTGCCGCGCCAGCGACATCAACGAGGAGATGAAGATGGCCGCCAGCCACGCGATCGCCTCCCTGGTGAGCGACGAGGAGCTCTCCGCTGATTACATCATGCCCAAGGCGTTTGACAGGCGCGTGGGCCCGGCGGTGGCGAAGGCCGTGGCCGAGGCGGCGCGCAGGAGCGGCGTGGCGAGAATCTGACCGCGCGCAGTCTCCGCTGACCTTTTTCGAGTGAATCCTTGTATTCTTTCGATAAATGGTGTACAATATACAGTTGGAATGCTATATTCCAACTGTTTTTTGCGATGCGGAAATTTCGCATACATCCGGACGACGGGCGCGAACGTGCTGAATCCCGCGAGGCTGTTCAAGGGAGGGGGCGGCACGGCCCGCTGAACCTGAAAAGGAGCGATCACCATGACCAAGATTGACATTTTTTCCGGCTTCCTGGGCGCGGGCAAGACCACGCTGATCAAGAAGCTGCTGAAGGAGGCCCTCTCCGGCGAGAAGGTCGTCCTGATTGAGAACGAGTTCGGCGAGATCGGCATCGACGGCGGCTTCATGAAGGAGGCCGGCATCGAGGTGACCGAGATGAATTCCGGCTGCATCTGCTGCAGCCTCGTGGGCGACTTCGGCGAGGCGCTCAGGAAGGTCATCGACCAGTATCACCCCGACCGCATTCTCATCGAGCCGTCCGGCGTGGGCAAGCTGTCCGACGTCATCCGTGCCGTCGAGGGCGTGGAGAAGGACATTGACGAGGCGACCATGGGCAGCTTCGTGACCGTTGCGGACGCGATGAAGTGCCGCATGTACATCAAGAACTTTGGCGAGTTCTTCCTCAACCAGATCGAGTACGCGGGCACCATCCTGCTCTCCCGCACCCAGAAGATGAGCCAGGCGAAGCTGGAGGCGGCCGTGGCGCTGCTGCGCGAGCACAACGACAAGGCCCGCATCATCACCACCCCGTGGGACGAGCTGACCGGCGCGCAGATCCTTTCCGCGATGGAGTCGGATCACAGCCTGGCTGAGGAGATGCTCGAAACCGTCATGCACGAGCACGAGCATGAGCATGACCACGATCATGAGCACGATCATGAGCACGAGCATGACCACGAGCATGAGCACGAGCATGAGCACGAGCATGATCACGAGCACGAGCACGAGCATGAGCATGAGCATGATCACGAGCACGAGCATGAGCACGAGCATGAGCATGAGCATCATCATGAGCATGACGAGCATTGCACCTGCGGCTGCCACGACCATGACCATCATCACGACCACCACGGCCACCACCATGCCGACGAGGTGTTCACCTCCTGGGGCGTGGAGACGGTCAGGGCGTTCGGCGAGGCGGAGCTTGCCGGCATCCTCGCCGCGCTGGACGGCGAGAGCTACGGCGTCGTGCTGCGCGCGAAGGGCATCGTCCCCTGCGCGGAGGGCGGCTGGCTCCACTTTGACTACACCCCGGGCGAGCAGAACATCCGCAAGGGCGCGGCGGACGTCACCGGCCGCCTGTGCGTGATCGGCAGCAAGCTGAAGGAGGAGGGCCTCAAGGCGCTCTTCGGCGTCTGATCAGCCGTCTGCCAATCCTTTTCGCCATGCTTCGGCCCCGGGCACAGAGCAGCGCGATTTGTATACCCTTGTCGGAAATGCAACCGGCATCATGCCGGTTCGGAGGAAAACGATGTCCATTCCTGTTTATATGTTTGCCGGCTTCCTGGAGAGCGGCAAGACCTCCTTCATCGCGAGCGTGCTGGGCGATCCGGGCTTCACCCGGGACGAAAACACGCTGCTCATCCAGTGCGAGGAGGGCATGGAGGAGTTTGATCCGGCGTTCCTGAAGAAGTACCACACCGTGCTCGAGTGCATCGAGGACGAGGAGGAGTACAACGAGGACACGCTGCGCGCGTTCGTGCGCAAGCACCATCCGGATCGCGTTATCATCGAGATGAACGGCATGTGGGACCTGGATGAGGCCATCTCCCGCACGCCGAAGGTGCTGGAGATCTTCCAGATCATCACCACGGTGAACGCAGAGACGTTCGACCTGTATGCCAAGAACATGGGCCAGCGCATGCTGCAGCACATTACCGACGCGGACATGGTCGTCTTCAACCGCGCGACGGAGGAGACCCGGCAGCTGATCCGCGACCGCAACGTGCGCTCCATGAACCCGCAGGCGTCGCTGTACTTTGAAAACGACGACGGCACCAGCGAGGACTACGGCGCGGGCATGCCGCCGCCCTACGACATGGATGCGCCGATCATCGAGATTGAGGACCGGGACTTCGGCATCTTCTATCTGGATGCGAGCGAGAACCCGGAAAACTACGACGGCAAGACCGTCCGCTTCAAGGGCTACATCTACAAGGGCCGCAACATCGCCCGCGACGAGTACGTGCCGGGCCGCATGGCCATGGTCTGCTGCGCGGAGGACGTCCGCTTCGTCGGCTTCATCGCCAAGGCGAACGACCTGCCGATGCCGCCGGCCAAGTCCTGGCAGATGGTCACCGCGCGCGTGCAGGCGGAGGAGCGCAAGCAGTACAAGGGCGTCGGCCCGGTGCTGTATGTGACCGCGCTCGAGTCCGCGCAGGAGCCGGACGAGGAAGTTGTGACGTTTAACTGACGGAGAGACGTTAGGGCTGCCGCCCTAAGACCTGCCCGAGGGATATTATCTCTCGGACTCCCTTTCTCGCTTCGCGCTGTCTCACGACAGTGAGCGCGAAGCGAAGAAGGG
>JBJEUH010000105.1:0-4141 GCA_051883735.1 Candidatus Ventricola sp. | reverse complement strand
TCATCGGCAGGCAGCCGCCCATGGGGCTGACGCCCTCCTTGCGGTAGAGCTCCTGAAGCTTCTGATTGAGCTTCTCCTGATCGTCCTTGTACTTCTCCTGGAGCGCCTGCATCTTGGGCTGCACGGCGGTCATGCGCTGGGTGGACTTGCGGCTCTTGAGGTTGAGCGGCATGACGACCAGCTTGATGAGGATCGTGAAGACGATGATGGTGAGCGCGTAGTTGTTGATGAGCGTGTGCAGACCCTTCATGATGGTCAGCAGCAGCGTATTGAGGAAATTCATGTAAGGGATATCCTCCTCTTTGTTTCGATCAGCCGCCCGCGTGCGTGGCCTTCGTCACGGCACGGGGTCATAGAGGTCCCCCTTGTAGAAGGGGTGGCAGCGCAGGATGCGCCGCAGGGCGAGATAGCCGCCGCGAAGCGCGCCATACTTGGTGATGGCCTCCAGCGCGTACTGGGAGCAGGTGGGGGTAAAGCGGCAGCACGGCGCATGCCTCAAATACTTGCGATAAAACCGGATCGCACCGAGCATCAGGGTCTTGATCACGCCGGATCGCCTGCCTTCTTCACGTCCGCTGTGTTGTCGTCCCGGTCCGTCCTGGGCCCGGAGACGAGTCGGTTCTGCTTGCGCAGCAGGTACTGCATGGAACGGCACAGCCTGTCAAAATCGGCTGTAGCTGCCGGCTGGCGAGCGATGAACACATAAAGCCCCGGCTTCATTCGGGGCAGCAGGGGAGCGCAGGCCGCGCGCAGACGGCGCTTGATGCGGTTGCGCACGACGGCGCAGCCGAGCTTCTTGCCCACGGAAAAGCCAACCTTGAGCGTATTCGCGCGCACATACAGCATGACCATCTCATGCGAGCCGCCGGACGTGCCGCGGCGATAGACGTACTTGAACTGTGCGTTCTTTTTCAGGCTGTATGTTTTCTGCAAGGCCGCTTTCCTCCCCTTGTCGGGTGAAATTCCACGAAAGAAAAAGGCCCGTTCCCGGTCTTTGCCGGGCCGGACCGAAGCGCTGCGCGGCCATCTGTGCCGCGCAGAACCGGGCGGGCGCTCAGGCCTGCCCGCTCAGATCAATCAGACGGGGTTGGAAACGGTCAGACGGGCGCGGCCGCGGGCGCGGCGGCGGGCAAGAACCTTGCGGCCGTTCTTGGTGGACATGCGGGAACGGAAGCCATGCACCTTCGCGCGCTGGCGCTTCTTGGGCTGGTAAGTTCTGACGGAAGAGGCCATAAATACACACTCCTTATAATTAAAGGTTTTTTTGTTTCATTGAACAAAGAATGAGCCGCACCGGTCTGCGGCACGCTGTTCCATGCGAAAGCGATTATAGTATACTTCACGGGCGATCATGAAGTCAAGGGGATTTTCCGGCAAAGCGCAAAAATTGTGACGGAATTGTAAAATTCCGCACGTCCCTGTCAAATTCTGCGCACTCCCTTTCCCCTTCCTGCTGAAAATCGTCCTCTCTGCGCGCCGTGCTTGACTTCCCTATGCCGCTGCGGCTATAATAAGCGCAAATCGATCTTTTTTCCTTCCTTTTTGCCTGACCTTTTCCTTCAATAAGAGAGGAGAGCTTTTATGCGTCGAATTGGCGTTTTGACTTCCGGCGGCGACGCCCCGGGCATGAATGCGGCCGTCATGGCCGTGGCCAGGGCCGCGCGCTTCAACGGCATGACCCTCGTGGGCATCAAGCGCGGCTACAACGGCACGCTCAACATCGAGCAGGACGGCATGGCCGAATTGGACCTTGACACCGTCCTGGACATCGCCGACCAGCCCGGCACCTACCTGCGCACCGCGCGCTGCCTCGATTTCCTGAAGCCCGAGATGCAGCAGCAGGCCGCCCAGAACATCCGCGACATGGGCATTGAGGGCGTCATCGTCATCGGCGGCGACGGCTCCTTCAAGGGCGCGCAGGCGCTGTGCAACCTCGGCATCCCCTGCATCGGCATCCCCGGCACGATCGACAACGATCTGCCCTACACCGAGATGACGCTGGGCTACGACAGCGCCGTCAACTCCTGCGTGGAAGCGATCCGCGCCATCCGCGCCACCAGCCGCTCCCATGACCGCCCGGCGGTCGTGGAGGTCATGGGCCGCCACTGCGGCGACATCGCGCTCAAGGCCGCCGCGGGCACCGGCGCGGAGATCTGCATCGTGCCGGAGGTCGAATGGTCGATTCCCGAGGTGGCCGACCGCCTGTCCCATCTGATCGGCGAGGGCAACCCGCGCGCCACCGTGGTCATCGCCGAGGGCGCCTTTGACGCCATGCAGGAATACGACTGGAAAACGGTGCTGCGCGAGCACAACCTGCTCGTCCACGACGACGACAAGATCTCCACGCGCTTCCTCACCCGCGTGCTGCGCTGCCTGACCGGGTGCGAGGCCCGCACCACGGTCCTGGGCTACATCCAGCGCGGCCGCCAGCCCTCCGCCTATGACAGCTGGTTCGCCTTCGAGGCCGGCAACATGGCCGTCAACCTACTGCGCAACGGCATCAGCAATCAGGTCATCGGCATCAAGTACGGGCGCGTGTTCTGCCTGCCCATCCACATGGCGCTCAAGGACAAGCGCGAGTTCAACCGCGACCTCTACGACATGATCAACGAACTGTGATTTCCGTGGGACATCCGGGCTCGTCCCGGGCGTCCCTTCTTTATTCCTGCATGCTTGGGGAGGCACTATGCTGCGCAGAAACGACGTCTTTGAAATGACCTGTGAGAGCTTCGGCCAGGACGCCCAGGGCGTCTGCCGGCACGAGGGCATGGCCGTGTTCGTGCCGGGCCTGCTGCCGGGCGAGCGCGCGATGGTGCGCATCGTCAAGCCGGAGAAGCGCTACGCCTTCGGCCGGGTCGAGAAGCTGCTTGACGCCAGCCCGGACCGCGCGGAGCCCTTCTGCCCGATCTACAAGCGCTGCGGCGGCTGCTCCTGCCAGCACATGACCTATGAAACCAGCCTGCGCTTCAAGCAGGATCAGGTCCAGCAGCTCCTTGCGCGCGTGGGCGGGCTTGCGATCACCGTGCCGCCGGTGCTCGGCATGGACGAGCCGTTTGCCTATCGCAACAAGGGCGCGTATCCCGTCGGCGAGGTGAATGGCGAGCCGGTCTGCGGCTTCTTCGCCCCGCGCAGCCACGACCTCATCCCCCTGCCCGCCTGCGGCTGCCGCATCCAGGGCGAGGATTCCCACGCGGCGACGCAGGCCGTGCTCGCCTGGATGAAGCAGACCGGCGCGCGCGCCTACGACGAGGCGACCGGCCGGGGCCTGGTGCGCCACATCATGACGCGCAGCACGACCTCCGGCGGCCTGATGGTCGTGCTCATCGCCGCCCGCCGCGACATCCCGCAGAAGGACCTGCTCATCCGCCTGCTGCGCGAGGCCGTGCCGGGCCTGCTGAGCCTGTGCCTGTGCGTCAACAGCCGCCGCACGAACGTGATTCTCAGCGACGAAATCCACACCCTCTGGGGCCAGCCGGTCATGGAGGACACGCTGCACGGGCTGCGCTTCTCCGTCTCGCCGCTGTCGTTCTTTCAGGTCAATCCCGCGCAGACGGAGCGCCTGTACCAGCTCGCGCTGGACTACGCGCAGCTGACGGGCGCGGAGACCGTCGTGGACGCGTACTGCGGCGCAGGCACCATCTCGCTGATGCTCGCCGGGAAGGCCCGGCGCGTCATCGGCATCGAGATCGTGGCGCCCGCCATCGAGAACGCCCGCGAAAACGCCGCGCGCAACGGCGTCTCCAACGCCGAATTCATCGTCGGCGCGACGGAGGACGTGCTCCCCTGCCTCGTGGAAGACGGCCTGCGTCCGGACGTGATCGTCGTCGATCCGCCGCGCAAGGGCTGCGAGGAGGCCGTCCTGCGCGCAATCCTCGCCGCGCGTCCCCGCCGCGTGGTCTACGTCTCCTGCGGCGCGCCGACGCTCGCCCGCGACGCGAAGATCCTCTGCGAGGGCGGCTACACGCCCACGGCCGTGCAGTGCGTCGATATGTTCTGCTGGACGGGGGCGGTGGAAACGGTCATGTGCTTTTCCAAGGGAACATATCCACATCGCTCTGTGAAGGTCGAATTCCCTCTTGAGGGGCTGAACGTCGCC
Organism: Candidatus Ventricola sp.; assembly: GCA_051883735.1. Classification (GTDB taxonomy): domain Bacteria; phylum Bacillota; class Clostridia; order Christensenellales; family Aristaeellaceae; genus Ventricola. Next base: position 45 of record JBJEUH010000105.1, on the reverse strand, counting down.
CAGCTTCAGGGGAGCGCGACCTACGAGCAGATCAAGGCGTATGTT
>JBJEUH010000104.1:52285-63778 GCA_051883735.1 Candidatus Ventricola sp. | reverse complement strand
TGGAAGTGCGGCAACGTATGGAGCTTGATGATACTAATCGGTCGAGGACTTGATCTAAAAGAAACTGAGAATCAAGTGAGACCAAAGGGAAAATTGAAGTAAGAATTGGTTTTTCGCAAGGTGCAAGAAATCTGGATGTGCGGTTTTCAGGGTACGCGCCAATAGAAGAAGAGCGCAGATTGTGCGGGAGTTCTCCAAGATGGAAGCTTCGGTTATGAATAGACGAAGCGGAAGCCAAGAAGAACGCGGACTGCACAAGCCCTTGACAGAATTCCGGTGGTTATGGCGAAAGGGTCCCACCTGTTCCCATACCGAACACAGAAGTTAAGCCTTTCAGCGCCGATGGTACTTGGCTGGAGACGGCCCGGGAGAGTAGGACACTGCCGGATCCCAACGAGAGAAGCTCAGCAGAAGCTGGGCTTTTCTTTTTGCATTTTTGGAAGAAAACGCAAGCATCCGGAGGACCGCGCTGGATAATTGGGGGAAAAGGCAGAATACGGGATTTGACGTAGGATGGCCGCTGGGCGTAAAGTAAGCGTCCGTCACATTTGCGGCAGCTGCAGAAAGGACAGCCCGCCGCCCGACTTGGCAAGATAGAAACCCTATAACTACCAGGAGGAAGCAAGCATGATTGCAATGGAACACATCTGCAAGACCTACAGGGTACAACAACGCAGCGCAGGCTTTCAGGCGGCCTGCAAGTCGCTCATTCGCAGGGAGTATGCGCACATTCACGCGCTCGACGACGTGAGCTTCACCATTCAGGACGGCGAAATGATTGGATATATGGGCCCGAATGGCGCTGGGAAGAGCTCGACGATCAAAATTCTCAGCGGCATTCTGAAGCCGGACAGCGGAAGCTGCGTGATCGACGGGCTTGTTCCGTGGAAGAACCGCATCGAGCATGTGCGCCGGATCGGCGTGGTGTTCGGCCAGCGCTCGCAGCTGTGGTGGGATATTCCGGTGATCGACTCGTTTGAGCTGCTGCGGGACATTTACAGCGTGGAACAGTCGCGGTATCGCAGGAACCTTGAGGAGCTGACGGAGCTTTTGCAGCTGGGCGAATTGCTCAAAACGCCGACGCGCCAGCTCTCGCTCGGCCAGAGGATGCGCTGCGAGCTGGCGGCGTCGCTGATTCACAGCCCGAGCATCCTGTTCCTGGATGAGCCGACGATCGGCCTGGATGCGGTGTCCAAGCTCGCCGTGCGCGAGTTCATTCAGCGGCTTAACAGGGAGCACGGCACGACGGTGATCCTCACCACGCACGACATGCAGGACATTCAGGCGCTCGCGCAGCGCGTGATCCTGATTGGGAAGGGGCGGATTCTGCTGGACGGCACCCTGGAGGACATTCGCCGAGAAGGCGGTGACCATACGGCGGAAGACAGCCTGGAGCTTGCGGTAGCCAACCTCTACCGCAAGCTGGAAATCTCCTGAGAGGTGCGCCATGAAGAAGTATCTTTCGTTTTTCAGCCTGCGATTCTCCATGGGCCTGCAGTACAGGACCGCTGCGATGGCCGGGATGACGACGCAATTCGCCTGGGGATTCATGGAAATCATGGTGTTCCGCGCCTTCTATGCCGCTGATCCTGCGGCGTTCCCCATGAGCTTTGAGGCGACGGCCAGCTACATCTGGCTGCAGCAGGCGTTTTTGGCCATCTTTGCAGCGTGGCTGCTCGAGCCGGAAATCTTTGACTGCATTGTGAGCGGCAATGTGGCGTATGAGCTGTGCCGGCCGGTCCGGATCTACGACATGTGGTTTGCGCGGAGCATGGCGAGCCGGCTTTCCAAGGTGGCGCTGCGGTGCTTTCCGATCATCCTGGTGGCGCTGCTGCTGCCCAGGCCGTATGGGATCTGCCTGCCGCCGAGTCCGAGGCATTTTGCTCTCTTTCTGATCACGCTGGCGTTGAGCTTTCTGGTTTCCGTAGCGTTCTACATGTGGATCTACGTGCTGACCTTCTATACAATTTCTCCCATGGGCCTGCGGGTCATGGTGGGCTCCGTGGTGGAATTCTTCTCCGGAGGCGGCATCCCGCTGCCCTTCTTTCCGGATCAGGTGAGGCGCGTGCTCGAGCTGCTGCCCTTTGCCTCGATGCAGAATGTGCCGCTGCGCGTGTACAGCGGCAGCATGACCGACGCGCAGATGAAGAGCGCGATCGCACTGCAGGTGTTCTGGCTGGCGGTGCTGGTGCTTCTGGGACGGGCGATGTGCAGGACGGCTGAACAGCGCGTGACGCTGCAGGGAGGCTGATACCATGAGAAGGATGGAACAGATCAAAGAGGCGCTGCGCCTGTACGGACACTATATGTCGCTCAACATCCGCAGCGCCATGCAGCACAAGGCCTCGTTTTTCCTGCAGATCGCGGGACAGCTGATGACGTCGCTGACGACGTTTCTGGGCCTGTTCTTCATGTTTCAGCGCTTTCACCGGGTGCAGGGATACACCTACAGCGACGTGCTGCTGTGCTTTTCCATCGTGCTGATGCAGTTTTCCCTGGCAGAGATGTTCGCGCGGGGCTTCGACGCCTTCTCCGGCATGGTCAGGCGCGGAGAATTCGACCGGGTGCTGGTGCGCCCGCGCAGCGATATGCTGCAGGTGCTGGGCAGCCGGTTTGAGCTGACGCGAATTGGCCGGCTGATTCAGGCTGCGATCATCTTCATCTACGGAATGACGACGACGGCTGTCGAGTGGACGGCGGGCCGCGTGATGACCGTGCTGCTGATGCTGCTGGGCGGCACGGCGCTCTTTTCGGGCCTGTTCCTGGTCTACGCGGCGCTGTGCTTTTTCACCGTCGAGGGCCTGGAGTTCATGAACGTCCTTACCGACGGCGGCAGGGAGTACGGCAAGTATCCCATCGACGTCTACGGCAAGCGCATGCAGCAGCTGGCCACGTTCGTGATCCCGTACACGCTGGTGCAGTATTATCCGCTGCAATATCTGCTCGGCCGCAGCGACTGCTGGCTTTACAGCCTGTATCCGCTGGGGGCGCTGCTCTTTCTGGCGGCATGCTGCGGTCTGTGGCGCGTGGGGGTGGCACATTACACCTCCACAGGATCGTAAGACGGGAAACAGAGCCGGAAAGCGCAGAGGATGAAAAGGCTTTTTCAGGAAAGCGCAGCTTGACAGCGCATCGGAGCGATGCTATACTGACTATATATTCTATTTCAGTCAAAAAGGAGCGGGGCCTTTGCCGAAGAGTTACTCCGATCAGGAACGGGCGTACATCAGGAAGCGGCTGAAAGAGGAAGCGGCTGCCTGCATGGGGCAATATGGAATCCGCCGCACGACCGTCGATGAGATTGTCAGGCGGGTCAATATTCCGAAGGGGACCTTCTATCTCTTTTATTCCTCCAAGGAGCTGCTTTTGTTTGATGTGATCCTGGAAGAGCATGAGCGCATCGACCAGGAGCTGTTTGAGGCTGTTCGCAGCATAGCCGGCCCGGCGTTTTCGCCGGAAGCGCTGACCGAGGTGCTGCTCAGGTTCTTCCGGATGGCGGAGGAGCTGCCCGTTCTGAGGCTGCTCAATTCTGGCGAGGTGGAGCTGCTGGCGCGCAAGCTGCCCAAAGAGGTGGTGGCCGAGCACTTTGGAAACGACACGGATATGGTGGAAAGAATCCTCAGCCTGCTCCCCGTCCGGCCCGGGCTGGACGCAAAGGTGATCAGCGCCGCCTTCCACGCCATCTATTTTTCCACGCTGCATAAGGAGGAGATCGGCGAGGCGCTGTATGAGGACGCGCTGCGCACCCTGATTGACGGCGTCGTCAGACAGATGGTTTCTTGCGAGGCTTAGATTCATCTGGACGTCATAGAAAGAGTCCGGCAGACCGCCGGACTTTATACCGGTCTTTTATTGACTGTTTAAATTGAATTAGTCAAACAGTAGGAATGGGAGGAATGATCGATGATCATGGTGAACGGACTTTCCTTCAGCTACACCCGCAAGCCCTTCATTCAGGATGTGAGCTTCTCGGTGGAGAAGGGGGAGATCTTCGGCTTTCTGGGCCCGTCCGGCGCCGGAAAGAGCACCCTGCAAAGAATCCTGCTGGGGATGCTCCCGGGTTACCGGGGCTCTGCAAAGGTGGACGGGGTGGAGTGCAGGGAGATCGGTCCGGCGTTTTACGAGACGATCGGCGTCGATTTCGAGTTTTCCACGCTGTATGAAAAGCTCTCTGCGCGGGAAAACCTCCGCTTCTTTTGCTCGCTCTATCGCAGACAGACGCGCTCTGTCGACGAGCTGCTTCACATGGTGGGTCTGGAGAACGATGCGGACAAGCGGGTATCGGGCTATTCCAAGGGCATGAAGAGCCGGCTGAACTTTGTCAGGGCGCTGGCGCACGATCCGAAGCTGCTGTTTCTTGACGAGCCGACCAATGGCCTTGACCCGACAAACAGCCGCATCATGAAGGAGATCATCCTCTCGGAGAAGAGAAGGGGAAAGACCATCGTGCTGACCACCCACAATATGCAGGACGCGGCCGAGCTTTGCGACCGGGTCGCATTCATCGTCGGGGGAAGGCTCTATGCGCTGGACAGCCCGCATCGCCTGATCATGGCCAAGGGCGCCGCGAGCGTCACCTATACCTGGCTTGACCATGGAGAACAGACGGCCAGCTGCCCGCTTGATCGGCTGTCGGAGGATGAAACGCTTCGCAGGCTGATTGCGGAAAACGCGCTGCAATCCATCCACAGCAGCGAACCGACGCTCAATGACATCTTTATCGAAGTGACCGGGAGGACGCTGGTATGAGATTCGGACGTCTGATATGGTGGGACATGAGGTTCCAGGTCAGGTATGGCTTTTATCTGCTGTACGGTTTTCTGACGGCGCTTTACCTCGCGCTACTGTTTTCGCTGCCAGGGCCGTGGCGGAAGACGGTCGCCGCCCTGCTCGTCTTTTCCGATCCGGCGGCGATGGGGCTGTTCTTCATGGGGGCGATTGTGCTCCTGGAGAAGAGCCAGCGAATTCCTTCTCTGCTTGCCGTTTTGCCGGTCAGCCTCATGGAATACGTCTGCTCCAAGGCGCTCTCCCTGAGCCTGCTTGCGCTGCTGGCGGCGGCGGCGCTGGCGATCCCGGCGGATTGCAGGCCGCTGGCGTCCATGCTGCTGGGCACGCTGTTGTCCAGCGTGCTGTTCACGCTTGCCGGCATGCTGATCGCGGCGAAAACCGCGAGCCTGAACCAGTTTGTCCTTGCGGCGGCGCCGGTTGAAATGCTGGCCTTCGGGCCCGCCTGCCTGCATCTGGCGGGGATCACGCCCGCTTCTGCGGGGCTGTATCCGGCCAATTTCTGCATCGACCTGATCGCCGGCAGAGCGTTCTCCGTGCCGGGCTTGATGCTTGCCGTCGTGCTGATGCTTTTCATGCTCTTTGCAGCGCAGCGGTGCGTTCGTGCGATGTGGCGGGAACAGGGAGGTGCCGGGCGATGAATGCGATTTGTTTGAGCTTTGGCCTGATGCTGCGGCTGATCCGGCAGGACATGATGCTGCTTGCGGCGATGATCGGTCCGGCGCTCGCGGGAATGGCCATGCGATTCGGCTGGCCGCTTCTGGAGGGCGTGCTGGCCCGCTTGACGGGTCAGATGAACGTCCTGTCTCCGTATGGCGGATTGGCGGACATTTTCCTTGCGTCGCTTGCGCCGGCCCTGTACGGCTTTGCCGCGGGGATGGTCGTCCTGGAGGAACACGACGACCGCATCGATCGGTACCTGTTTGTCACAGGGCTGGGGAAAACCGGCTATCTTGCATCACGGGCCGTGCTTCCGGCGGGCTTCTCCTTCGCGATGACGGCGGCGCTGCTCTCCCTGTTCGGGCTGTCCGGCCTGTCTGCCGCGCAGATTGTCCTTCTCTCGCTGGCGGGGGCCCTGCAGGGGATCATGGTTGCGCTGGTGATCGTCGTCTTCGCCTCCAACAAGCTCGAGGGCATGGCGGCAGCCAAGCTGGCTTCCCTGCTGATGCTGGGCGCTGCCGCGCCGTATTTCCTGCCGGCGCCGCTGAGCCTGTGCCTGTCCTTCCTGCCGTCCTTCTGGATGGGGAAGGCGGCGCTTGGGGAGAGCGGGATGCTGCCGTGCTTTCTCGCCGAGGGCGGCTGGATTCTGATTCTGCTTGGACGCTACCGGCGCAGGCTGTGAGCGCCGGCGGCGGGAGGCTGGGGCCGCCGCGAGGAAGCGCGCGGCGGACAGCGCCAAAAAGACCAGCAATGAATTGACAAAACAGAGGATGCGGAGTATAATCGAACAACATGGTACATTCTGTCCGGTGATGGCCTTGGCCAGCCGGCTTTTCTGCGTGTAAAGCGCAGGGTATGAAAAGGAGAGAGATTCTTATGTCAGATACCAAGCGACTTGTCGTGACCCGCGAAGGCCTCCAGAAGATGAAGGAGGAGCTGGAATACAAAGAGACTACGGAGAAAATGCGCATTGCGGAGCAGCTGAAGGTGGCCATCTCCTACGGCGATCTGAGCGAGAACGCGGAGTATGACGCGGCGAAGAACGATCAGGCGACGCTGGAGCAGCGCATCAACGAGCTCAAGGCGATGATCGAAAACGCGGTTGTCGTGGACGAGAGCAAGATCAACACGGACGCCGTGAACTTCGGCACCCGCGTGACCATCGTTGACCTGGACGACGAGGACGGCGAGGAGGAGGTCTACACCATCGTGGGCACCTCCGAGTCCGACCCGGCAAACGGCAAGCTCTCCAACGAGTCTCCGGTCGGCGCGGCGCTCATCGGCGCGCATGTGGGCGAGGTCGTCTCTGCGCTGACCCCCGGCGGCGCGCGCCGCCTGCGCGTGGTCAATATCGCGCTGTAAGACATAGAGAACAGAAAGAGGAACGACAATGGCTGAAGAAAAGACGCTTACCGCAACTGAGCTGAGCGAGCAGGAGCAGATTCGCCGTGAAAAGCTGAAGGGTCTCATCGAAAGCGGCAAAAACCCGTACGAGATCATGAAGTACGACGTCACGCATCTGAGCCGCGACGTCATCGAGCATTACGAGGAGCTGAAGGACACCACCGTCGCTGTCGCGGGCCGCATGATGGGCCGCCACATCATGGGCAAGGCTTCCTTCGCCCGCCTGGCCGACGGCGCGGGCAGGATCCAGCTGTACTTCAAGCGCGACGACCTCGGCGAGGAGACGTATGCCGCGTTCAAAAAGTACGACCTGGGCGACGTGATCGGCGTGAAGGGCGTGCCGTTCGTGACCAAGACGGGCGAAATCTCCATCCATGTGCAGGAGCTCACGCTGCTGGCCAAGTGTCTCAAGCCGCTGCCGGAGAAGTTTCACGGCCTGACGGACACCGACGTGCGCTACCGTCAGCGCTATCTCGACATGATCGTCAATCCCGAGGTGAAGGACACCTTCGTGAAGCGCAGCCAGATCATGCGCGAGCTGCGCTATTTCCTCGACAACCGCGGCTTCCTGGAGGTCGATACCCCGATCCTCACGCCGTTTGAGATCGGCGCGTCCGCCCGCCCGTTCCTGACCCATCACAACACGCTGGACATGGACATGGTGCTGCGCATCGAGACGGAGCTGTACCTCAAGCGCCTGATCGTCGGCGGCATGGACCGCGTGTACGAGGTGGGCCGCATCTTCCGCAACGAGGGCATGGACACCAAGCACAACCCGGAATTCACCACCATCGAGCTGTATCAGGCCTACACCGACTATCAGGGCATGATGGATCTGGTGGAGGACATGATGAAGACCGTCGCCATGAACGTCTGCGGCACGCTGCAGATTGCCTACCAGGGCAAGGAAATCGACCTGAGCCACTGGGAGCGCATGACCATGGTGGAGGCGGTGAAGAAGTACTCCAGCGTCGATTTTGACGCGATTGCCTCCGACGAGGACGCGATCGCCGCCGCGAAGGCGCACCACGTCGAGCTGCCGGAGGTGCCGACCAAGGGCGCGATCCTGGCGGAGTTCTTCGACGCGTTTGTCGAGGAGCACCTCATCCAGCCGACCTTCATCTACGATTATCCCGTGGAGATCAGCCCGCTGGCCAAGCGCAAGCCGGAGAACCCGGCGTTCACCGAGCGCTTTGAATACTTCATCAACGCGACGGAGTTCGGCAACGCGTTCTCCGAGCTCAACGACCCGATCGATCAGAAGGGCCGCTTCGAGCGCCAGGTGGAGGAGCGCAGGAAGCTCGACAAGAACTGCAGGGCGCAGGTGGACTACGACTACGTCAACGCGCTGGAGTACGGCATGCCGCCGACGGGCGGCCTGGGCTTCGGCGTGGACCGTCTGGTCATGCTGCTGACGGACTCCGCGTCCATCCGCGACGTGCTGCTGTTCCCGACGATGAAGCCGCTGGGCGCCGCGAAGCCCCAGCAGCAGGAGGAGGCGCCCGCCGCCGAAGCCACCGCGCCGGCGGCCGAGGAAAAGGCCGAGGCGCCCGCGATCGACTTCTCCAAGGTCGAGATCGAGCCGCTGTTCAAGGATACGGTGGATTTTGAGACCTTCTCCCGGAGCGATTTCCGCGCGGTGAAGGTCAAGGCCTGCGAGGCGGTCAAGAAGAGCAAGAAGCTGCTCCAGTTCACCCTGGACGACGGCACCGGCACCGACCGCGTCATCCTCTCGGGCATTCACGCGTACTACGAGCCCGAGGAGCTGGTCGGCAAGACGCTGCTGGCCATCACCAATCTGCCGCCGCGCCCCATGATGGGCATCGATTCCTGCGGCATGCTGATCTCCGCGCTCCACAAGGAGGAGGGCGAGGAGAAGCTCCATCTGCTGATGCTGGACGATCACATCCCGGCCGGCGCGAAGATGTATTGACAAAAAACGCATAAGGCGCTGTGCCCCTGCGGAGCAATCCGCAGGGGCGTTTTGCTTGACGAAGGGCGAAGTGGATGATGGGAACAGAATGAAGACGCGGAGAGTGCAGGCAGCTTGGAGGTTTCTATAAAATGAACACAACGGCCTATAAAGCGGGCCTATCTCCGCGGTCAGAAAGGTTATATAATACAGGCATGAAAGCCAGAAAGCCGGTTACAGAAGGAGCGGGCGAGGGCGTTGTGTGAATCCAACGAAAAGTTTAGTTTCAATCTGGGAGGAAAATGAAGCATGGAAAAGAAATCAATCCGTGAGATGGTGGACATGGTTCTGCGCGCGATCGCCCTGGCGATGGGCGTTGCCGTGGTGGTGCTGTCCTGCCTGAGCAAGCTGGAGATCAGGACGGCTGTGACCATGCTGGGCATTGGCCTCAGCTGCGCCGGCATCGCGCTGCTGGAGAAAAAGTGATATGAAGATCGTGATCATCCATGGCCAGAGCCATGAGGGAAGCTCCTGCATGGCAGCCAGAGCGCTGGCCCGGCAGGTGGGCGGAGAGATTCGGGAATTCTTTCTGCCCCGGGATTTTGACAAGCCCTGCAGAGGGTGCTACGCCTGCTTCAAGACGGAGCTGTCCAGGTGCCCGCATTACGACGCGCTTGCGCCGCTGGCAGCGGCCATGCTGGAGGCAGATCTGCTGATCCTGTCAAGCCCGGTGTATGTGTATCACGCCACGGGGCAGATGATGAGCTTTCTTGATCACTTCGGCACCTGGTGGATGATCCACCGGCCGATGCCGGAGATGAGCCGCAAGCAGGCGGTCGCCATCTCCACCGCTGCGGGCGGCGGCATGAAGAGCGCCGCCAGGGACATGGCCGACAGCCTGGAAATGTGGGGCATCCGCAGGGTGTACCGCCTGGGCCTCGGCGTGCAGGCGGCGAAGCCTGATGAAATCCCGGAGCGCATCCGCAGGACGATTGAGCGGAAGACGGCCAGGCTGGCGCGCCGGATTCAGAGGAGCGCGGGCAGGAGGGGCTGCAACGCCCGCGCAAAGGCCTGGTTCGCCCTGATGCGCATGGCCCACAAGCACGCCGCGCCCATGGAGCCGGACTACGGCTATTGGGAGGAACGCGGCTGGCACGGGAAGGGCAGGCCCTGGCGGGCATGAGAAAACTGTGACGGAATGTGCGGATGATCCGCACCGGATGAGGAGGAAGAACGATGAAATCCCTGCAGACCATTCAGAAAACCTTCGGCGTCTTCAAGACGCTGACGAAGGTCTTGATGATCCTGTCCTTTGTATGGGCAGGGTTGGCGGCGCTCGGGCTGCTGTGCGGCGTTGTCTGGTACACCGGCGGCAGCGTGGTGGGCGCCGACCAGGCGCTGCTGCTGGCGCTGACCGAAACCGGCGGGCTGAGCGAGATGATCGCCGTTCTGCTCGTGGACACGATCTTCGCGCTGACGGACGGCGTTCTGCTGGCCTTTGCGCTGCGCTATTTCAAGGCGGAGCAGGCGGACGGCACGCCCTTCACGAAGCGGGGCGCGGATGAGGTCCGGAGCCTGGGCATCCGGACCATCGTCCTGCCGCTGGTGGCCTCGATTCTGGCGGCGGTGGTGTGTCAGCTCTTTGACCAGCTGCAGAGCGCCGGCCGCGACTGGGGCAACCTCAGCAGCGTGTGCATGGGCATCACGCTGATCCTGGCCTCCCTCATCTTCCGCTACGGCGCGGAGCTGGAGGAGCGGCTCAAATGAAAGCGTTTATTCTGGCGGCGCTGCCCTGGGTGCTGTGCGGCCTGGCCATGGCCGTGCTCTGCGCCGGTATGGGCCGCGCCAAGGGGCAGGAAAAGCGTGAGGACGACGGCAGTCCGCTGGCGATCGGCTTGGCGCTGGGGCTGATGCTCAGCCCGGCGCTAAACAGCCTGGGCCTGTGGGAAAGCCATGGCGTCGGCTTTGCCCTCGGCCCCCTGTGGGGCATGGCGCTGGCGGCGCTGATCCAGGGCGGAAGGGATTCCGGCAAATCGTGAACAAGGCTGCATCTGACGACGGACGCAGCGCAGAAAGGAGAGCATCCAGCATGAACATTCTTGTCTTCAACGGAAGCCCCAAGAAGGACAGAAGCGACACGATGCACATCACGCGCGCATTCCTTGAGGGCATGCAGGAGGCGGCGCCGCAGGAAATCCGGACGATCGACGTCATCGATCAGCACATCGAATACTGCCGCGGCTGCTTCGCCTGCAAGCGCAACGGCGGAACCTGCGCGCATCAGGACGACATGCGCGGCATCCTCGAGGAGATTCTCGCCAGCGATCTGCTGCTGTTCAGCTTCCCGCTCTACAGCTACGGCATGCCCGCGCCGCTCAAGAACCTGATTGACCGCACCATGCCGCTCTCCGCCATGGCGATGCAGAAGGTGGGGGACCGCTATGAGCACGTCGGACAGGCCGACTTCTCGCACCTGCGCTACCTGATGATCTGCGGCTGCGGGTTCCCCAACAGCAGGCACAACTTTGAGCCGGCTGTGGCGCAGTTCCGCCTGATGTTCCCGAACCGTCACACGATCCTCACCGTCCCCGAAAGCCCGATGTTCAACGCCCCGGAGGCGGCGGTCGTGACCGTGCCGAGGCTGGCGCTGGTCAGGCAGGCGGGCAGGGCATATGCCGCAGACGGCGCGATCGACGCGGCGCTGCTGGCTGAAATCGGCTCGCCGATGATTC
>JBJEUH010000104.1:0-52185 GCA_051883735.1 Candidatus Ventricola sp. | reverse complement strand
GCAGACGGCGCGATCGACGCGGCGCTGCTGGCTGAAATCGGCTCGCCGATGATTCCGGAGGAGACCTACGCGGCCATTGTCAACGGCGGCGCGAACGGATAAGCCCCTGCGCCGGGCGCATGGGGAAGAGTCTTGACAGAAGGGGAGAGCATCGATGAAGGACAGAAAACAGAGTTCGCTGACGGTCTATCTGCTGTGGGCGTTTGCCATCGCATGGGCGCTGCAGATCGCTGCCGGTCTGATGTATCGGAGGGGAAACGGCGTGGTGTACACGGCGCTGCTGTCCCTCTCCATGTTTGCGCCCCTGCTGGCGGCGGTGCTTTCCGGAGCGCGCCTGCGCGGCATGGGCTGGAAGCCCCGTCTCCGGGGAAGGCTTCGCTGGGTGCTGGCTGCGTGGTTTGCTCCGGCCCTTCTGGGCGCCGCCGGCGCGGCGCTGTATTTCCTGCTCGTGCCGAAGGCGCTGGATCTGAGCTTCTCGTATATCCGCGCGGCGCTCGGCGCGGAGCAGATTGCCCTGATGGAAGCAGGCGGGCTGACCCTGACCCAGTATGCGCTGAGCAGCTGCATCGCTGCGCTGACCTACGCGCCCCTGATCAACATGTGCTTTGCCATCGGCGAGGAGGCGGGCTGGCGCGGCGTGATGTATCCCGAGCTCAAGCGGCGCTACGGCACCGTGCAGGGGCGGATCATCGGCGGCGTCATCTGGGGCATCTGGCACTGGCCGATCATGCTCCTGGCGGGCTATGAATACGGGACGGGCTACTGGGGCGCGCCGGTCACCGGGCCGCTGCTGTTCTGCTTGATCGCGTTCGCCATGGGCGTTCTGCTCGACGTCCTCTACGAGAAAACCGGCTGCATCTGGCTGCCGGCGCTGGGCCACGGCGCGATCAACGCGTTTGCCGGGGTGCCCACGCTGGTTCTGAATCCCGCGTACGCGAATGGACTGCTGCTCGGGCCGCTGATGGTCGGCCTCATCGGCGGGCTGCCGATGATCCTGCTGGCGATTTTCGTATGCCTCCGGGACGCGCGCAAAACGGCCCGGAACGCGTGAGCGCGACTGGCCGGGAAGAAAAAAACGGGAATTGCGGTTGAAGAAATCGGCCCCGCGTGCTATCATAAATTGATATCACGCAGGGGAGGCCCGGACATGGCAGACAACCGCATCACGAAAAAGACGATCAGGCACCATTGGTCCTATAATTGGTGGAAGTATCTTCTGCTGGTCCTGCTCTGCGCGGGGGTGGTCGATGTGGCCTTCACCGTGACGGCCTACCGCCCGCCGGAGGACAGGAAGATCGAGGTGTACATCCTCAACGGCTACTGCGACACGAGCTCGATGCAGGCGGAGCTGGAGCCGCTGTTCTTTGAGGCGCACCCGGATCAGGAAGAGCTGACCATCCTGAACATCAACCTGGCGAGCGACGACATGTACGCCGCCATGCAGTTCTCCACCTACGCGGCGGCGCAGCAGGGCGACGTGTGCCTGATGCCCCTCAGCGAGGTGGTCAAGCTCACGTCGGACGGCGCGGAGTATGCGTTCATGGACCTTACGCCCTACATCGAGAGCGGCGTGATCGACGTGCAGGACATCGATCTGACCGCCGGCACGATGAAGAGCAGCACGGGCGAGGAGGGAATCTACGCCATCCCCGCGGACATGCTCTACGGTCTGCTCGCCTACGGCAACGATCCGGCGGGCAGCCTGCTGTGCATCATGGATTACAACGGCAACGATGAAACCTCCGCGGCGGTGCTGAACATGCTGATTGAGCGCTACCGCACGCCGAAGCCGGAGGGCTACGACAGCAAGACGCAGCAGAAGCAGACGACGTTGTTTTAAGCTTTGATGAACCAATTTATGACAAGGATTTAATATTCCCGGGAGAAAGAGGCGATACGGCTTGTATCGCCTCACTTTTTGGCCTCTGCGCGCCGGAAGGGACACGGAGGGACCGCTTGACAGGGCCGGGCAGATGTTGTATCATAAATCCCGCACGCGGCACAAGATATAGTGTCGCGCGATTTATACCTGCACAAGATGTTTGATTGTGTTTTGTTTTGTATAGACAAGAAGCCTACGGATGGGGGATATGGGGATGCCTGAGTACATCATCAAGCGGGACGGCCGCAGGGTCGCCTACGAGGAACAGAAGATAGCCGGCGCGATTCTGTGCGCCTTTGAGGCGGCGGACAGCGCCAAGGGCGGCGAGGAAGCGCAGCGCCTGGCGCACATCGTGACGCGCGAGATCAACCGCGACGAGAGCATCGACGTGCCGACGGTCGAGGGCGTGCAGGACATGGTGGAAAAGGTCCTCATCGACGAGGGCTACGCCAAGACGGCCAAGGCCTACATCCTCTACCGCGCGGAGCGCAGCCGCGCACGGGAGGCCAAGACCCGCCTGATGCACATCCTGCAGGACATCACCTTCAAGGACGCGGCGGACTCCGATGTCAAGCGCGAGAACGCGAACATCGACGGCGACACCGCGATGGGCACGATGCTCAAGTACGGCAGCGAGAGCGCGAAGCAGTTCTATGACATGTATGTGCTCAATCCCAAGCATGCAAAGGCGCACCGCGAGGGAGACATTCACATCCATGATCTCGATTTCCTGACGCTGACGACGACCTGCACGCAGATCGACCTGACGCAGCTGTTCACGGGCGGCTTCTCCACCGGCCACGGCGTGCTGCGCGAGCCGCAGGACATCGGCAGCTACGCCTCCCTGGCGTGCATCGCGATCCAGTCCAACCAGAACGACCAGCACGGCGGCCAGGCGATCGCCAGCTTTGACTATGACATGGCGCCGGGCGTGGCGAAGACCTATGTCAAGGAGTACCGCCGCGCGCTGGGCGCGGGCCTTGACCTGGTGCTTCTGCACCATGCCGGCGACGACGACGCCAAGGCGCTCCTGCGCCAGATCAAGGCGGAGACCGGCCTCGTGCCGACGCTGAAGCCCAATGAGGCGTTTGAAAACGAGCTGCGCAGCCGCCTGCTGGAGATGACCGACGGCGAGACCGCCGATCGCATCATGCGCTACGCGATCAACCGCGGCTACCGGGAGACGGAGCGGCGCACCTATCAGGCGATGGAGGCGTTCATCCACAACCTGAACACCATGCACTCCCGCGCGGGTGCGCAGACGCCGTTCTCCTCGATCAACTACGGCATGGACACCTCGCCGGAGGGCCGCATGGTCATGCGCAACCTGCTGCTGGTGACCGAGAGCGGCCTGGGCCAGGGCGAGACGCCGATCTTCCCGATCCAGATCTTCCGCGTCAAGGAGGGCGTCAGCTACAATCCGGGCGACCCGAACTACGACCTGTTCCGCCTGGCCTGCCGCGTGAGCGCCAAGCGCCTGTTCCCGAACTTCTCGTTCGTGGACGCGCCGTTCAACCTCCAGTACTACAAGCCCGGCCACCGCGAGACGGAGATCGCCTACATGGGCTGCCGCACCCGCGTCATCGGCAACGTGTACGACCCGACGCGCGAGGTCTGCAACCGCCGCGGCAACCTGTCCTTCACCTCCATCAACCTGCCGCGCATCGCCATCGAGGCGCAGGGCGACCTTGACCGGTTCTACGCGATCCTGGACGAGCGCATGAAGCTGGTCATCGAGCAGCTGGACGAGCGCTTTGAGATCCAGGCGCACAAGAAGGTGCGCAACTATCCGTTCCTGATGGGCGAGGGCGTCTGGATGGACAGCGAGAAGCTCTCCTGGGACGACGAGGTGGGCGAGGTGCTCCGGCACGGCACGCTCTCCGTGGGCTTCATCGGCCTGGCGGAGACGCTGGTCGCGCTCATCGGCGAGCATCACGGCCAGAGCGAGCGTGCCCAGAAGCTGGGCCTTGAGATCATCACGCGCATGCGCAGGCAGCTGGACGAGCTGTCCGCACAGCGCAAGATGAACTATACGCTGCTGGCGACCCCGGCGGAGGGCCTCTCCGGCCGCTTCGTGAAGATGGACCGCGCGCGCTACGGCGTGATCCCGGGCGTGACCGACCGCGAATACTACACCAACAGCTTCCACGTGCCGGTGTACTATTCCATCAGCGCGTATGACAAGATCAAGCTGGAGGGCCCGTACCACGCGCTGACCAACGCGGGCCATATCTCCTACATCGAGATGGACGGCGACCCGACAAAGAACCTCGACGCATTCGAATCCGTCGTGCGCGCGATGCACGACGCGGGCATCGGCTACGGCTCCATCAACCATCCGGTTGACCGCGACCCGGTGTGCGGCTACAACGGCATCATCGGCGACTGCTGCCCGAGGTGCGGCCGTCAGGAGGAAGAGGTGCACTTTGAGCGCATCCGCCGCATCACGGGCTATCTGGTGGGCACCATGGATCGCTGGGGCAACGCGAAGCGAGCCGAGGAGCACGACCGCGTGAAGCACGGTGTGCAGAGCAATCAGGAGTAACGATCATGGAAATTCGATTGGCAGGCGTTGTGCCCGAGTCGATCGTGGACGGGCCGGGCTATCGCCTGGCCGTCTTCGTTCAGGGGTGTCCGCACGGCTGCCCCGGCTGCCACAACCCGAAGACGCACGACCCGGCGGGCGGCTACCTGTCCGACACGGCGGAAATCGTCGCGCAGCTGGGCAGAAATCCGCTCGTGCGCGGCGTGACGCTCACCGGCGGGGAGCCGATGATGCAGGCGCCGGCGCTGTGCGAGTTCGCCGCAGCGGCCCGGGAGCGGGGGATGAGCGTCTGGTGCTACACGGGCTATACGCTGGAGGCGCTGGTCAGGGAAAGCGACGCGGAGCGCATGCGCCTGCTGGGGCTTGTGGACGTGCTGGTGGACGGCCCGTACATCGCCCGCGAGCGCTCGCTGGAGCTGCTCTACTGCGGCAGCAAAAACCAGCGCCTGATCGACATGAACAGGACGCGCGAGGCGGGGGAAATCCGCCTGTTTGAGCCGGACGCCTGGTGAAGCGCGGGCGGGGGACGCGCGGAAGACGACGGGACTGAAAGCCCTTTCAAAACCCCAGAAAAGACGCTGAAAAGTTGCGTCTTTTTTTGTTTGTTTTTTTGCCGGAAAAGCATGTCAAAAACCCTGATCAGCGTTTGAAAAATCGTGTAAAAAATGGTATACTAACATAGTGAGAAAACGCGTGGAAACGGTTGTTTTTGTATGGCCTGATCCCGCACAGATGCGGAGGGTTTTATGATCCTTCATTTGGGCGACGACGTCTGCGTCCACACCGCGGACATCATCGCAATCATCGATCTGACCGACAGCCACAGCGCTGTCACCGGCGCTATGCTGCACGATATACGCCGCCAGAACCGCATTCTGGCCAGGCAGGGCATCACCGCCAAATCCGCGGTGATCTGCGCGGGCGCAAGACGCCCCGGCGGCATCACGGAGAACGCGCGCGTCTATCTGTCGCCGATTTCCACGGTGACGCTGATGCAGCGCGCGCATGAAATGACCTATGCGGACGAACGCGCGCTCGCCGGCCTGAGGGAAGGCCCGGCGGTTTCCGGAATGGACGACGAAGAAGAGATGGGGAAACGAAATGGATAATCGCGAAAACCTGAACGAGAACGAGGACATTCAGAACCTGCAGGCCTTTGAGGAGCAGGAGAAGGTGACCGAGGCCTACGACGAGAACCAGATTCAGGTGCTCGAGGGCCTGGAGGCCGTGCGCAAGCGCCCGGGCATGTACATCGGCTCCACGGACGAGCGCGGACTGCACCACCTGGTCTATGAGATCGTGGACAACGCCGTCGATGAGGCGCTGGCCGGCTACTGCACCGAGATCGTCATCACGCTGCACAAGGACGGCTCCTGCTCCGTGGACGACAACGGCCGCGGCTTCCCGGTGGGCCTGCATCCCAAGCTGGGCCGTCCGGCGGTCGAGGTCTGCCTGACGATCCTACACGCGGGCGGCAAGTTCGGCGGCGGAGGCTACAAGGTCTCCGGCGGCCTGCACGGCGTGGGCGCGTCCGTCGTCAATGCGCTCTCAAAGCACCTGCAGGTCACCGTCTATCAGGATGGAAAGATCTACCAGCAGGAGTACGAGCGCGGCAAGGTGTGCTACGACCTCAAGGTCGTCGGCGAGACGAAACGCACCGGCACGACCATCCGCTTCTGGCCGGACGTGAAGGGCGTGGACGAGGAGGGCATCTTTGAGACCGGCAACTTCCAGTTCGACGTGCTCAAGACCCGCTTCCGCGAGATGGCGTTCCTCAACCGCGGCATCCGCATGATCTTCAGGGACGAGCGCGGCGAGGAGCCCAGGGAGCGCACCTTCTACTACGAGGGCGGCATCAGCGAGTTCGTCAAGTACCTCAACAAGAACAAGGAGGTGCTCTTCCCGGAGCCGATCTACATCAGCGGCATGGTGGGCACGACCAGCGTCGAGGTCGCCATGCAGTACAACGACTCGTACTCCGAGAACATCTTCACCTTCGTCAACAACATCCACACGCCCGACGGCGGCACCCACCTGGCCGGCTTCTCCATGGCGATCACCCGCGTGGTGAACGACTACGGCCGCCGGCACAACGTGCTCAAGGCCAACGACGCGAACCTGACCGGCGAGGACATCCGCGAGGGTATGGCCGCGATCGTGTCGGTCAAGCTGGAGGACCCGCAGTTTGAGAGCCAGACGAAGAGCAAGCTGGGCAACAGCGAGGTGCGCACGATCGTCAACTCTCTGGTGGGCAAGCAGCTCGCCGACTATCTGGAGGAGAACCCGCAGCACGCGAAGCTGATTCTGGACCGCTGCCTGGCCGCGTCCCGCGCGCGCGAGGCGGCCCGCAAGGCGCGCGAGCTGACCCGGCGAAAGACCGTCCTGGAGTCCGGCAGCCTGCCGGGCAAGCTGGCGGACTGCTCCGAGCGCGACCCCAGGAAGTGCGAGATCTTCCTGGTCGAGGGCGACTCCGCAGGCGGCAGCGCCAAGATGGGCCGCGACCGCCACTTCCAGGCGATCCTTCCGCTGCGCGGCAAGATCCTCAACGTCGAGAAGACGAGGCTTGACCGCGTGCTGGCCAACGAGGAGATCAAGGCGATGATCACGGCGTTCGGCTGCGGCGTGGGCGAGGATTTCGATATCTCCAAGCTGCGCTACGACCGCATCGTCTGCATGACGGATGCGGACGTGGACGGCAGCCACATCCGCATCCTGATGCTTACCTTCTTCTACCGCTACATGCGTCCGCTGATCGAGCAGGGCCACGTGTACGCCGCGCAGCCGCCGCTGTACAAGGTGACCTACCAGAAGCAGGAGCGCTACTGCTACTCCGACGCAGAGCTGGACAGGGTCATGACCGAGATCGGCCGCGAGAAGAAGCCCGACGTGCAGCGCTACAAGGGCCTGGGCGAGATGAGCGCCGAGCAGCTGTGGACCACGACCATGGACCCCGAAAAGCGCACGATGCTGCGCGTGTCCGTGGAGGACGCGATCGCGGCGGACGAGATCATGAGCCTGCTGATGGGCGAAAAGGTGGAGCCGCGCCGCGAGTTCATCGCGCAGAACAGCAAGCTCGTTGACGATCTGGACATCTGAGAGGGGAGGAAGGACCATTGGATTTCAAGGACAATCAGCCGGGCAACACGACCGATCTGGACCGGATTCAGATCATCGACCTCGAGCACGAGATGAAGAAGTCCTTCATCTCCTACGCGATGGCGGTCATCATCACGCGCGCCCTGCCGGACGTGCGCGACGGCCTCAAGCCGGTGCACCGCCGCATCCTCTACGCCATGCACGAGCTGGGCGTGACCCCGGACAAGCCGTTCCGCAAGTGCGCGCGTATCGTCGGCGACGTTTTAGGTAAATATCACCCGCACGGCGATTCCTCCGTCTATGGCGCGCTGGTGCGCCTGGCGCAGGACTTTGCCACCCGCTATCCGCTGGTCGAGGGCCAGGGCAACTTCGGCTCCGTCGACGGCGACGGCGCGGCGGCCATGCGATACACCGAGGCCCGCATGAGCAAGATGAACATGCAGATGCTCGCGGACATCGACAAGGAAACGGTCGACTTTGCGCCGAACTTCGACGAGACGCTCATGCAGCCGTGCGTCATGCCCAGCCGCTACCCGAACCTGCTGGTCAACGGCTCCTCCGGCATCGCCGTCGGCATGGCGACGAACATCCCGCCGCACAACCTCGGCGAGGTCATCGACGGCGTGGTGAAGCTGATTGACAAGCCGGACGCCACCAGCCAGGAGCTGATGGAGTGCATCAAGGGACCGGACTTCCCGACGGGCGGTCTGATCCTGGGGCGCAGGGGCATTTACGACACCTACACCACCGGCCGCGGCCGCATCATCGTGCGCGCGAAGACGGACATCGAGCCGATGGCCAATAACCGCCAGCGCATCGTCGTCACCGAGATCCCGTACATGGTCAACAAGGCCGCACTGGTCGCCAAGATCGCGGAGCTGGTGCACGACAAGCGCCTGGAGGGCATCAGCGACATCCGCGACGAGAGCGACCGCGAGGGCATGCGCATCGTCATCGAGCTCAAGCGCGACGTCAACGCCGCCGTAGTGCTCAATTACCTCTACAAGCACACGCAGATGCAGGACGTGTTTGGCGCGATCATGCTGGCGCTGGTGGACGGCGAGCCGAAGGTGCTCACGCTCAGGGAGATGCTCTACTACTACCTGGAGCACCAGAAGGACGTCATCACCCGCAGGACGCGCTACGACCTGGACAAGGCCGAGGCCCGTGCCCACATCTTGGAAGGGCTGCTCATCGCGCTCGACAACATCGACGAGATCGTGCGCATTATCCGCGCAAGCGCGAACACGGGCGAGGCGAAGGTTCAGCTCATGGAGCGCTTCGGCCTGTCCGACAAGCAGGCGCAGGCGATCCTCGATATGCGCCTGGCCCGTCTGACCGGCCTGGAGCGCGAGCGCCTGCAGGAGGAATACGCGGAGCTGGAGAAGACCATCGCGTATCTGCGCGCCGTGCTGGCGGACGAGAAGATGGTGCTGGGCATCATCAAGGACGAGATTCTGGAAATCAAGCAGAAGTACGCCGACGAGCGCCGCACGGAGATCACCGCCATGGACGGCGAGATCGATCCGGAGGACCTCATCCAGGAGGACAGCGTCGTGGTGACGCTGACGCACTTCGGCTATGTCAAGCGCATTCCGCGCACGACCTACCGCAGCCAGAACCGCGGCGGCAAGGGCGTGATGGGCATGACCACGCGCGAGGAGGACTATGCGGAGAAGCTGCTGGTCACCTCCACGCACGCGGAGATCATGTTCTTCACCAACAAGGGCCGCGTGTACAGCCTCAAGGGCTACGAGATCCCGGATGCCGGACGCACCGCGCGCGGCACCGCGATCGTGAACCTGCTGCAGCTGGACGGCGGCGAAAAGGTCACGGCGATGATTCCGCTGCCCAGGGAGCGCGAGGAGGGCTATCTGGTCATGGCGACCCGCAACGGCCTGATCAAGAAGACCGGCAGCGACGAGTTTGCCAACCTGCGCAAGATGGGCCTGATCGCCATCGCGCTGCGCGAGGATGACGAGCTCATCGGCGTGGAGCTGACCCAGGGCGAGAGCGAGCTCATCATGGCGACGCGCATGGGCCAGGCGATCCGCTTCAGCGAGAGCGACGTGCGCCCGATGGGCCGCAACTCCATGGGCGTGCGCTCCATCGATCTGGCGGAGGGCGACGAGGTCATCTCCGTGGCGAAGGTGGAGGAGGGCAAGCAGGTGCTGGCCATCACGCAGAACGGCTACGGCAAGCGCACCGACATTTCCGAGTTCCGCACGCAGAGCCGCGGCGGCAAGGGCATCCTCGCGATGCGTCTGACCGAGAAGACGGGCCTGATGGCGGCGCAGCTGCTGGTCAGCGAGCACGAGGACGTCATGCTCATCACCGACGACGGCACGATCATCCGCATGCCGGTGGACGGCATCTCCGTGATCGGCCGCGTGAGCCAGGGCGTGCGCGTCATGCGCGTGGAGGATGATTGCCGCATCGTCGGCGTGACCGCCACCGAGCGCGACGAGGATGCAGCCGAGGAGACGGCTGTGGAGATGGCCGTGGAGACGGGCGAGGAGAACGAATAAGAGAACGTTGGGGATGGCATCCCCAGGCCCCCGCCCGAGGGGATCATCCCCTCGGACTCCCTTCTTCGCTTCGCGAACGACTGATCAGCCTTCGTCAGGCAGGCGCGAAGCGGAGAAGGGAGTTTGAGGGATGAAATCCCTCAAGCGGGTTTGGGCGGCAGCCCAACGTACCAAGCCGATGGGCAAGTTCCCGTCGGCTTGCTTTTTGCGGACAAACACTGCTCGAAAGAGGAAACCAAGGATGAAAATGAACAAGGCGCTTCTCGTGTTCCTGGCCGTCGTGGGAGTGAGCGTGTCCGGCCCGATGGTCAAGTGGTCGCTCGCCTGCGGCGCGTCCCCGGTGATGATCGCCTTCGGGCGGATGCTCCTTTCGGCGCTGATCCTGCTGATCCCGGCGATTGGAAGCGGCGAACTCAGGCGGGTTCTGCACGCACCCAAACGGCAGCTTGTGCTGGCCTGCGCGGCAGGGCTTCTGCTCGCGCTGCATTACACGGCGTGGATGACCAGCCTGAGCTTTGCCTCCACGTTCGTCTCGACCGCGCTGGTGTGCACGCAGCCGCTGTTCGTGGCGGCGCTCTCCGGCCTGCTGCTGCATGAGCCGATCCATCGCGAGGCGATTCCCGGCGCGATCGTGGCGGTGCTCGGCGCGGCGCTGATCGCGCTGCTCTCCATGACCGGCGAGCATGGCAGCCTGCTGGGCGACGCGCTGGCGCTGGCGGGCGCGGCGCTCATGGCGGGCCACTGGCTCTGCGGGCGGGCGGCGAGAAGAAATCTGCCGGCGCTGGGGTATATGACGCTCGTGTACCTCGTGACGGCATGCTGCCTGCTGGCCATCTCGCCGCTGCTGGGCGGGTTTCAGGTCACGCGCGCATCCCTGGGCGGCATTGTGGTGCTGGCGCTCGTGTGCACGCTGGGCGGCCATGCGCTGATGACCTACCTGCTGGGCTACGTCAGCGCGGACGTGGTGTCCTTTGCGCTGCTGGGCGAGCCCATCGGCGCGGCGATCTGGGCGATGATTCTCTTCAGGGAGCCGGTGACGCTGCCGCTGCTCATCGGCGGCGCGACGGTGATTGCCGGACTGGCGATGTACACCCGGGGCGAAATGATTGCGGCAAAGCGCGGGGACAAACGCAATTGACCCTTGCCATTCCTGCGTTTTTTTGATATGATATCTCCATTGAATTTATAAAAACGCGCGCAGGCTGTGCGCGCGGAAGGAAGGCAGCTTATGAGCGAAATCAAAGTGGTTGATCTGCGCGAGATCGCGGCGGATCAGCAGGCGTTTGTCGATAAAACCGTGACCGTGCAGGGCTGGGTCCGCAATCACCGCAAGCAGAAGAACATCGGCTTCGTCGAGTTCTTCGACGGCACCGTGCTTTCGCCGATGCAGATCGTCTACGACGAGAAGGTGGAGGACTTTGCCGCCGTGCAGGCCATCCGCAACGGCGCGGCCATCCGTGCGACCGGCAGGCTCGTGCTGAGCCCGAAGGGCCAGCTGGAGATGCAGGCGCAGGAGGTGGTGCTCGAGGGCGACTGCTCCGAGGATTACCCGCTGCAGCCCAAGCGCCACAGCCTCGAGTTCCTGCGCGAGATCGCGTATCTGCGCCCGCGCACCCGCCTGTTCCAGGCGGTGTTCCGCGTGCGCTCCATCGCGGCGCAGGCCATCCACAACTACTTCCAGGCCCGCGGCTATGTCTACGTGCATACGCCGCTGATCACCGGCAACGACGCGGAGGGCGCGGGCAACACCTTCACCGTCACCACCGCCGAGATGGGCAAGCCCTACAAGGCGGAGGAGGACTTCTTCGGCCATGCGACGGCCCTGGCGGTCACCGGCCAGCTGGAGGGCGAGACCTACGCCATGGCGTACAAGCGCATCTACACCTTCGGGCCGACCTTCCGCGCGGAAAATTCCAACACGAAGACCCACGCGGCGGAGTTCTGGATGATCGAGCCGGAGGTCTGCTTCTGCGACCTTCAGCAGCTGATGGACCTGGAGGAGGACTTCCTCAAGGCCATCGTGCAGGAGGTGCTCGACAAGGCGATGCCGGAGCTCACGTTCCTGCAGGGCTATGCCAAGAGCAACCTCATCGAGAAGCTGCAGGCGCTCACCAAGTCCACCGTCGCCCGCGTGACCCACGAGGAGGCCATCACCATCCTGCGCAACGCGCCGGTCACGTTCGAGCACGAGGCGCAGTACGGCGAGGACATCTTCAAGGAGCACGAGAAGTACCTGTGCGACGTGCACTTCAAGTCCCCGGTGTTCGTCTATGACTGGCCCAAGGACATCAAGGCGTTCTACATGTACCAGAACGACGACGGCAAGACCGTCGCAGCGGTCGATCTGCTGGTGCCGGGCTCCGGCGAGCTGATGGGCGGCAGCCAGCGCGAGACCCGCTACGATCTGCTGGTCGAGCGCATGAACCAGCTGGGCATCTCCACGGAGTCCCTCGACTGGTATATCAACCTGCGCCGCTTTGGCGGCTGCACGCATTCCGGCTTCGGCATGGGCTTTGAGCGTCTGGTGATGTACCTCACCGACATCGAGAACATCCGCGACGTGATCCCGTATCCGCGCACGCCGGGCAACTGCGATTTCTAAGGATTCCGTGCCTTCGGGCACGGCCAAAGGGCTTATCGCTCGCCCTTTGGAAACCTTCTCTGTCCGCTGTACGAGGAGTTGGATTCAATCAGCGATATGGACGAAAGATTTGTACGGACTGCCCTCATCCTCGGCGATGAGGGCATGTCCCGTTTACAGCGTTCGCGCGTGGCCGTGTTCGGCGTGGGCGGCGTCGGCGGGCACTGCGCACAGGCGCTGGCGCGCGCGGGCGTGGGCGCGATCGACGTGTTTGACGACGACGTGGTCTCGCTCAGCAACATCAACCGGCAGGCCGTCGCCATGAGCTCGACGATCGGCCGGCCGAAGGTCGAGGTCATCCGCGACCAGATTCTGGATATCAACCCGGAGGCGGTGGTGACGTGCCGCCGGATGTTCTACACCCCGGAAAGCGCGGGGACGGTCGATTTGACCGTATACGACTATATCATCGACGCGATCGACACGGTGAAGGCGAAGGTGGAGCTCATCTGCCGGGCCAACGATGCAGGCGTGCCCGTCATCAGCGCCATGGGTGCGGGCAACAAGCTCGATCCCACGCGCTTTGAGGTGGCGGAGCTTTCAAAGACCAGCGTCTGTCCGCTGTGCCGCGTGATGCGCGCGCAGCTCAGGAAGCGGGGAATCGTGCGCCATAAGGTCGTCTATTCCAGGGAGGAGCCGGTGCGCGTCGTCGCAGACGAATCGGGCGGCCGCCATGCGCCCGGCAGCGTCAGCTTTGTGCCGCCGGTGATGGGGATGATTCTGGCCGGCGAGGCCATCAAGGACCTGGCGGGCATGAATGGAGGAAAAATGTGATGCAGGCACAGCAAAAAGCTGCCGTGAGCGAGGAGACGACGCTCACCTTCAAGCGGCATATCTTGCAGAAATCGAGCGGATTTGCATCCGAGCCGGCGGCCGATCTGTTCCGCGTGAACCTGCTGGCGCAGATGCTCGACCGCTATGACGAGCTGCGCGGTAAGGGCATGGGCGACGTGTCCAGCCAGAGCCGCGTGCTGTACGAGTTTGACGACATCGCGGCTCGGATGCGCGCGCAGGGCTTTGAGGAGGGCGGCGCGCGGGAGGAGGCGGACGCAGACGCCCGCTGGCCGCTGCTGAGCGAGGCGGAGGCCTTGCAGTACGTTCAGGAGCGGGACGCGTATCTGCACAGGCAGGCCATGGGCACGGCGCTGTGCTCGGCCTGCGTGATGCCGCTGATGATCGGCGCTGCGTTTACGGAGTTCTGGTTCAGCGACGCGTTTTCGATGCTCGGGCTGGTGGGCATGTTCGTCATGATCGGCATGGGCGTCTATGCGATGGCCACGGCGGCGAAGCCGAAAAAGCAGACTGCCGTCAAGAAGGGAAAATTCTCCCTGAGCGCACGCACGCGCGCGAAGCTCGAGCGGATGCGCGAGGAGGTCGAGCGCAAGGCGCGCAGCCGCTTTGGCAAGGGCGTCGCCACGCTGGTGACCTGTGTGATTCCGCTGTTTATCGGCGCGGCGCTCTCGGAGTTCTGGCTGTCCGACGGCTGGGCGGTGCTGGGCGTTGCGGGCATGTTCGTCATGATCGGCGCGGGCGTGTATGAGCTGATCATGGCCGACGGCGAGAAGAAGACCATGAAGCACCTGCTCTCTGAAAAGGAATAACGCTGGTTTTATGCTGAATGGCTTTCATCTGCGCGAAGCGGAGAAGGGGTTTGGGCGGCAGTCCAATCGTTCTCATGAAGCATACGCATCAAAAAACCGCGGCAGAGCGTTCTGCCGCGGTTTTGCATGCCTTACCGGCGCATGGTCTTGCGGAAATTGTAGCGCGTCTTCCAGTACTGGGATTCGCGGCGGAGGGTGTGCAGCAGATCGCCGCCCAGGAAGAGGATGACGTTGAGCAGGCACAGCACGATGGTCATGCGCGTGGAGGCGCTGCCGGTGATGAACTGCTGGGCATAGATCAGCACGTCCACCAGCGCCAGGTACTTCATCTTGATGGGCAGGATGCCGAAGAGATAGACCTCCTCGTTGGGGAACATCGCGGCGAAGGCGAAGAAGAGCGAGAGGTTCAGATAGGTGTTGGACGCATAGCCGGTGAGCAGGCAGGCGATCCAGGCGCAGATCATGCCCACGCCGTAATAGAGGTTGAACTTGACCTTGCCCCAGCGGCGCTCCAGCGCGACGCCTATCATATAGTAGAAGTACAGCGCGAACAGCGCGAAAATCGGCGAGCTTGTCGGCGGAGCGAACACGAAGGTGATCAGCCGCCAGATCTGGCCGCGCAGCAGCGCGCTGCGGGTGAGCACGATGGAGGCGTACAGCGTGTTGCCAAGCGTTGGCCAGACAAACATGAGGATATACACAAGGCCCTGACCGATGGCGATGTATTTCATCAGATCGGCGATGGTATAGCGGCGGAGTTTGCGCTCAAGATCGTAGTTGATGGGATTGTTGTTCAAGGTAAAACCCTCCTTTGCGTATAGTATATCACATTTTCGCGCGCTGTAAAACGGTACGGCGCAGGATTTGCGCTGACCGGCGGCGGATTTGCGCGGAAGAAAAACTTCTCTAAAATGCGCTTCCGGGGTTGACAGATGGACAAAACGGCAGTATAATAGTCCCGTTCTCAAGGAGAGCAAGACAAATTGGATATTCCTCAGTAGCTCAATGGCAGAGCATTCGGCTGTTAACCGAAGGGTTGTAGGTTCGAGCCCTACCTGGGGAGCCAGATCGCTGATTCGGATGACGGATCAGCGATTTTTGCTATAGTCAGAGGATGTACAGCATTTTTGCGGCGATGCTGCCGGCAGCATGCCGGCTTGCGATATGATAAAAACGGCAGAAGGAAGCGGGAGGGAAGGCGTGTGCATCGTGTCAAGGCCAAAGCGCTGCTGACCAAATGGAACGGCATGAACGTCTACCGCGGCTGCCTGCATGGCTGCGTGTACTGCGATTCCCGCAGCACCTGCTATCAGTTCAGCCATCGGTTTGAGGATATCGAGGTCAAGGAGAACGCGCCCGAGCTGCTGGAGGAGATCCTCAGAACCAAAAGAAAGAAGATCATGATCGGCTCCGGCTCGATGGCCGATCCGTATCAGCCGTGCGAAAAGGAGCTCCTGCTGACCCGGCGCTGCCTCGAGGTCATCGACCGGTACGGGTTCGGCGCGACGGTCATCACGAAATCCGATCTCGTGCTCCGGGACATCGATCTGTTTGATCGCATCAACCGGAAGGCGAAGGCCGTCCTGCAGATGACGCTGACGATCGCGGACGACAGGCTGAGCGCCCTGCTGGAGCCGGGCGTGTGCAGCACGACGCGCCGCTATGAGGTGCTCAAGGCGTTCAAGGCGCGCGGCATTCCGAGCGTCGTCTGGATGACGCCGCTGCTACCGCACCTGACGGACACGCGGGAGAATGTGGAGACGATCCTGGATTTCTGCGTGGACGCCGGGGTGAAGGGGATCATCTGCCCGGCTATCGGCATGACGCTGCGCGACGGAGACAGGGAGTACTACTACAAGGCGCTTGACCGGCATTTTCCCGGCCTGTCGGAGGTCTATCGCCGGGAATACGGAAACGCCTATCACGTCGTCAGCGCGCGCAACGACGAGCTGATGCGGCTGTTTCACGAGCGGTGCGAGGCCGCCGGCATCCTGCACGACTGGGAGAGCTGCTTTGCGTACACCGCGGCCTTCCCGCAGCGATACGCGCAGACCTCGATGTTTGACGGATTTCCGCCAGACGGCGCCACAGGGAAAACGGACTGACCGGGGAAACGGACCCGGCTGCTGCAGCGCTTTTGTGTGTGGAATCAACGGCCGATGACTCACATGTATTTAATGCGTTTTTAACACTGACTTTTCGGATATTTAATGATAGTGTGCCGATCTGTACAAATATGAGGCGAAAAATTCATCTTTCTTTTGCAACGCCCCATTTACAGATCTGAACATTTAAGGTATAATTTATTTAACACATACTGACCGGGCTTGTCGGTATGATCACCAACAGAAGGAAAAAGGAGAGACCGAAATGAAAAAGTACTTCGCACTGTTCCTGGCCCTGATTCTGGCTGCGTCTCTGAGCATCGCCTGCGCAGAGACCAATCCGGATGACTACTATCTGGACATCAAGTTCTCCAACGTCTTCCAGCCGACCGAGTGGAACTACAAGGCTTCCCAGAAGCTCGCCGAGATGATCACCGAGCGCACCGAAGGCCACATCAACGTGACCTACTACGGCCAGAATGAGCTGGACTGCTACGGCGACTCCGTGACCCAGGCGGTCAACGGCTCCCAGTGGATGGGCCTTGAAGAGCCGTCCCTGTTCGCCGACTACTGCGCCGACGCCGCTGTGCTCATCGGCCCGATGCTCTACAGCAGCGACGCGGAGTACAACTACATCATGGATTCCGACATCGTCGCCGACGTCAAGGCCCGCCTGGCGGAGGAGAACATCCACATCCTGGATACCCACTACTCCTTCGGCTTCCGCTCCGTCGTCACCAACCGCGACATCACCAAGCCGGAAGATCTGAGCGGCGTCAAGCTGCGCGCGACCTCTTCCGCGATGTTCACCAAGACCGTCGAGTGCCTGGGCGCGATCCCGACCCCGATGTCCTTCACCGAGTGCCTGTCCGCCATCTCCTCCGGCGTTGTTGAGGGCTTCGAAGGCTCCACCTCCACGCTGGCCGGCGCCGGCGCTCCGTATGAGCTCGTCAAGAAGGTCGCCCTGACCAACCACCTGATCGCCACCCGCTGGCTGTTCATGCCGGAGGATCTCTATCAGTCCATCCCGGAGAAGTGGCGCACCATCATCGACGAGTGCGCGCTCGAGTGCGGCATCTGGGAGCAGACCATGTGCTCCGAGGATGAGGACACCCAGAAGGCCATGCTCGCCGAGCACGGCGTGACCTGGAACGAGGTCGATCTGGACGCCTTCACCGCGGCCTGCGCCCCGGTGTATGACTGGCTCGTCGAAGAGTACGGCGCGGACCCGGAGCTGAAGGACAAGCTCGTCGCGCTCGTGCAGGAGTTCCGTGCGACCCAGCAGTAAGCTGTCCAGGCGCACAAAACGCGCAATTCCCTGATGAAACAACTGGACTGCCCGGGACCTCTCGGGCAGTCCGTATTCCCGCACATTTATGATCCACGTTTGAGGTTTGATTCATGAAGAAGAAGATCACTTTGAAAACCATTCTGTCGAACCTCGACGCCATCATCACAGGTACAACGCTTACAATCTGCGTGATTCTCGTCAATGCGAACGTCATCATGCGTTACTTCTTCAACAGCCCGATCCACTGGAGCGAGGAAGTGGTGACCAGCCTGTTTGTTTGGACGGTCTTCATCGGCAGCTCCTATGCCTACCGTAAGCATTCGCACCTGGGCGTCGATATTGTCGTCAACCTGATGCCCCCCAAGATGAAATCCGTTGTCAAGTCCATCATGTCCGTCGTCGAGTTCCTTGTGCTCGTCATGCTCACGGTGGTCAGCGCCCAGTATGTGTACCACCTGATCTTCTCCCGCAGCGGCAAGATCAAGATCATGATGACGGATCTGCTGCGCGTGCCCAAGTGGTGGACGGGCATCGCGGTGCCCATCGGCTTCGGCCTCTCCGCGATCTACTCGGCCTACTTCATGGTCAAGGCGGTTCGCGGCTATCTCAGGAATAAGAGGGAAGGGGGAGTCAAGGCATGACGCTGACGTTTGTTCAGATCCTTCCGATTATCATGGTCTTCGTGTTCTATTTCCTGGGCATGCCGATCGTGTACTCGCTCTTCGGCTCCACGTTCTTCTACTTCCTGTTCCTTGACACGAGCTCCCAGCCGTGGCTGATCCTGCAGAAGGTCATGAACTCGACGCAGTCCTTCTCCATGCTGGCGATCCCGTTCTTCATCATGTCCGGCTCCGTCATGAACTTCGGCGGCATCAGCGACAAGCTGATGGACTTCTGCGAGTGCGTGACCGGCCACATGCGCGGCGGCCTGGCGCAGGTCAACGTGCTGCTGTCCATGCTCATGGGCGGCTGCTCCGGCTCTGCGAACGCCGACTGTGCCATGCAGTCCAAGATGCTGGTTCCGGAGATGGAGAAGCGCGGCTACTCCAAGGCGTTCTCCGCGGCGATCACCGCGGCGTCCTCCGCCGCGACGCCGGTCATCCCGCCGGGCGTCAACCTGATCGTCTTCACGCTGATTGCGCAGGCCTCTCTGGGCCGCATGTTTGCCGCGGGCTATATCCCGGGCTTCCTGATGTCCATCGCCATGATGATCACGGTGGCGATCATCGCCAAGAAGCGCAATTATCCGAAGACGCGCGAGAAGTTCCCGCCGATCAGGGAGGTGCTCAAGCAGGCGTTCATCTCCTTCTGGGGCCTGTTCTTCCCGTTCGGCATCATCCTGGGCATGCGCTTTGGCATGTTCACCCCGTCCGAGGGCGGCGCGTTTGCGGTGCTGTACTGCTTTGTGATCGGCAAGCTGGTGTATAGAAAGCTCAGCTTCCGCGAGCACCTGATCCCGATCATCCTGGATACCATCGCCGGCACGTCCTCTGTCGTGCTGATCATGGTCTCCGCGAACGTCTTCGGCAACTACATGTCCTGGGTCAACCTGCCCAAGATCGTCGCCAAGGCGGTTCTGGATCTGACCACCAACAAGTACGTCTTCCTGATGCTGTGCAACGTGATTCTGCTGATCATGGGCATGTTCCTGGAGGGCGGCGCCGCGCTGATGATCATCACGCCGCTGCTGCTGCCGGTGGCCACGCAGCTGGGCATTGACACCTATCACTTCGGCATCGTCGCGCTGGTCAACATCATGATCGGCGGCATCACGCCGCCGTTCGGCTCGATGATGTTCACGACCTGCGGCATCACACGCTGTCCGATATCCGAATTCCTCAAGGAGGTCTGGCCGTTCATCCTGTGCCTGTTCGCAGTGCTGATGCTGCTGACCTTCTGCCCGACGCTGGTCACCATCCTGCCCAATCTGCTTTACGGCGCATGATTCGTCTGTGCGAAAGCTGACTGCCTCAAAAGCTGAGAGGTTCGATGCAGCCTCTCAGCTTTTTGACAAAATCCGCAAGTGAGCGCTGGAGTTTTCTATGGTGTATTACAACGTTTCCATGCAGCATACGGAAAAGACATTTGAAAAGCTGGCCCATATGCAGTATGATCTGTTCTGCAAGAGCAACCTGGTCGTGCGGTCCATGCTCGGCATGGGCGCCGTCGTGCTGGGGATTGTCAATTTGAGCGCGTGGTGGGGCGTATTGCTGATCGCGTACGGCAGCTATCTGGCGTCCGGCAGATACAATTCGGCCAACCACACCGCGCACAAGCTCGCCAAACAGATCAGGGAATCGGGGATGGACTTCCCGGCTTCCAGGTATGTGTTCCGCGAGCATTCGTTTGAGATCATTCCGCTTGATGCAGACGAAAACGGCGAGCCTCTCGCGTATGCCGACGTGCATCGTCTGGGCGAGGATGCGGAGTATTTCTACATCTTCCGCGACCAGTACGGCGGATATATGATTCCGAAGGCAGAACTGGGTGAAAAGGAAAAGGAATTTCGGCTTTTCATGGAGAAAAAGACACAGCAGACCTTTGAGGCAAAGGCTGCCCCGATTCTGAAGCTGATGCGGAGAATGGACACGCAAAAACAGAAATCGCGTAAATCCTAAGTGCAAAGGAGTAAATGAACATGCCTGATATCATTATTATCGGCGCTGGCGTTTCCGGCTGTGCGATCGCCCGCGAGCTGTCGCGCAAGAAGGCCGACGTGCTTGTGGTGGAGCGTGAGGAGGACGTCTGCTGCGGGACCACCAAGGCCAACAGCGCCATCGTCCATGCCGGTTACGATGCGGCGAACGGCAGCCTGATGGCGAAGCTGAACGTGGAGGGCAGCCGCATCATGCCGGAGCTGGCCCGCGAGCTCGATTTCCATTACATCCAGAACGGCAGTCTCGTCGTCATGCT
The DNA here is from genome assembly GCA_051883735.1 of Candidatus Ventricola sp. Taxonomy (GTDB): domain Bacteria; phylum Bacillota; class Clostridia; order Christensenellales; family Aristaeellaceae; genus Ventricola. The sequence continues at coordinate 31,583 of JBJEUH010000104.1, read as the reverse complement.
CAGCGAGGAGGACCGCCCGAACCTGATGAAGCTGTACGAAAACGGCGTGAAGAACGGCGTGGAGGGCCTGCGCATCGTCGAGCGCGACGAGCTGGTGGCCATGGAGCCGAACATCAGCGACAGCGCTGTGGCCGCGCTGTACGCGCCGACCGGCGGCATCGTCTGCCCGTTTGGCCTGACCTATGCGCTGGCGGAGAATGCGGCGAAGAACGGCGTGAAGTTCAAGTTCGACACCGTCGTCACGGGCGTGACGCAGGTCGAGGGCGGCTGGATCGTGCATACCAACCAGGGCGACCTGGAGGCGAAGGTGGTCGTGAACGCGGCGGGCGTGTACGCCGACGTGATCCACAACATGGTCTCCGACGACCGCATGACGATCACCCCGCGCCGCGGCGACTATTTCCTGCTGGACCGCACCACCGGCGGCCATGTGCACAACACGATCTTCCAGCTGCCGGGCAAGTTCGGCAAGGGCGTGCTCGTCGCGCCGACCGTCCACGGCAACACCATCGTCGGCCCGACGGCCATCGACATGGACGGCAGCAAGAAGGAAGCCACCAACACCACCCGCGAGGGCCTCGACGAGGTGCGCGAGAAGTGCGGCCTGGCCGTGAAGAACGTGCCGCTGCGCCAGGTGATCACCAACTTTGCCGGCCTGCGCGCGCATGAGGCGCGCCATGACTTCTTCATCGGCGAGGTGAGGGACGGCTTCGTCGACTGCGCTGCGATCGAGTCTCCGGGCCTGTCCAGCGCGCCGGCCATCGGCCGGATGGTCGCGGGCATCGTGACGGACATCCTGGGCCTTGAGGACGATCCGACGTTCGACGGCAAGCGCAAGGGCATTCTGGACCCCAAGACCCTCAGCTTTGAGGAGCGCGCCAAGCTCATCAAGGAGAACCCGACTTACGGCACGGTCATCTGCCGCTGTGAGACCATCACCGAGGGCGAGATCATCGACGCGATCCACCGCGTGCCGGGCGCCAGGAGCCTGGACGGCGTGAAGCGCCGCACCCGCGCCGGCATGGGCCGCTGCCAGGGCGGCTTCTGCAGCCCGCGCGTCATGGAGATCCTCACGCGCGAGCTCTGCGTGGACATGAACGACATCACCAAGGCCGGCTATGGCTCCGAGCTGATCGTCGGCACGAACAAGGACAAGATCTGAGGAGGGGTAGCCATGAAAGAGTACGAACTTGTCATTATCGGCGGCGGCCCCGCTGGTCTGGCGGCTGCGGTGGCTGCGCGCAAGGCCGGCATTCAGGACGTCCTGATCCTTGAGCGCGACAACGAGCTCGGCGGCATTCTCAATCAGTGCATTCACAACGGCTTCGGCCTGCACACCTTCAAGGAGGAGCTGACCGGCCCGGAATACGCCGGCCGCTTCATCGAGCAGGTCAAGGCGCTGGAGATTCCCTACAAGCTGAACACCATGGTCATGGATCTGGCCGCGGACAAGACCGTGACCGCCATGAACCGCGAGGACGGCCTCTTCCAGTTGCACCCGAAGGCGGTCATCCTCGCCATGGGCTGCCGCGAGCGTCCGCGCGGCGCGCTGGGCATTCCGGGCTATCGTCCGGCCGGCATCTACACCGCCGGCACCGCGCAGCGCCTGGTCAATATGGAGGGCTTCATGCCCGGCCGCAAGGTCGTCATCCTCGGCTCCGGCGATATCGGCCTCATCATGGCCCGCCGCATGACGCTCGAGGGCGCGGAGGTCAAGGTGGTGGCGGAGCTCATGCCGTACTCCGGCGGCCTCAAGCGCAACATCGTGCAGTGCCTGGACGACTTCGGCATCCCGCTCAAGCTGAGCCACACCGTCGTGGACATCAAGGGCAAGAAGCGCGTGGAGGGCATCACGCTGGCGAAGGTGGAGAACGGCAGACCGATCCCGGGCACCGAGGAGTTCTACGAGTGCGACACGCTGCTGCTCTCCTGCGGCCTGATCCCGGAGAACGAGCTCAGCCGCAGCGCCGACGTGGCGCTCAGCCCGCTGACCAACGGCCCGCTGGTCGGCGAGGACCTGCAGACGAACATCCCGGGCATCTTCGCCGCGGGCAACGTGCTGCATGTGCACGACCTGGTGGATTTCGTCTCCGAGGAAGCCGGCGCCGCCGGCCGCCATGCCGCCGCGTATATCCAGGGCGGCTGCAAGAACGAGGAAGCCAAGGAGATCAAGGTCGTCTGCGAGGGCGGCGTGCGCTACAGCGTGCCGGTCCGCATCTGCCCAGATCACCTGGAGGACGACGCGATGGTGACCCTGCGCTTCCGCGTGGCGAACGTGTACAAGAACAAGAAGATCGTCGTGTACGCCGGCGAAGAGGTCATCTTCAGCCGCAAGCGTCCGGTGCTCGCCCCGGGCGAGATGGAGACCGTGCTGCTCAAGGCCAAGGCGCTCAAGGCGCATCGCGACATCGACCACATCACCGTGACGCTGGAGGAGGCATAAGCATGAAAACTGTGAATCTGATTTGCATCGGCTGCCCGCTCGGCTGTCCTCTGACGGTGGAGATGGAGGGCGACGAGGTGAAGACCGTCTCCGGCAACACCTGCCCGCGCGGCGACGCCTATGCCCGCAAAGAGCTGACCAACCCGACCCGCATCGTGACCAGCACGGTCCGCGTGGCGGGCGGTAGGCTGGCGATGGTCTCCGTGAAGACCGCCAGCGACATCCCGAAGGGCAAGATCTTTGACTGCGTGAAGGCGCTCAAGGACGTGGAGGTCAAGGCGCCGGTGAAGATTGGCGACGTGATCGTGGAGAACGTCGCAGGCACCGGCGTGAACATCATTGCGACGAAGAACGTGGGGTAAGCCTATGACTGAGCAAGAAATCCGTAAGCGGCTTGCGCCTGTCCGCTGCTTCCTGCTGGACATGGACGGCACGTTCTACCTGGGCGATCAGCTGATCGAGGGCTCGCTGGATTTCCTCGCTGCGCTGAAGCGCACCGGACGGACGGCGCGTTTCCTCACGAACAACTCGAGCAAGTCTGCCTCTGTCTACAAGACGAAGCTGGAGAGGATGGGCGTTGCGGAGGAATACCGCGACGTGATCTCCTCCGGCCATGCGACGGCGCACTACTGCCTTGAGCACTTTCCGGGCAAGAAGTGCTACCTGCTGGGCAACCCGATGCTGCGCGAGGAGATGCTCTCGCTGGGCCTTGAGCTGACCGAGGATGACGCGGACTATGTGATCGTGGCGTTTGACACGACGCTCGATTACGCGAAGATGTGCAAGGTCTGCGATTACATCCGCTACGGCAAGCCGTACATCGCGACCCATCCGGACTTCAACTGTCCGACCGAGACGGGCTTCATCCCCGACATGGGCGCGATCATGGCGTTCATCGAGGCGAGTACGGGCCGCAAGGCGGATGTGATCCTGGGCAAGCCGCACAAGGGCATCGTCGATGAGGCGCTGATGCGCACGGGCTTTGCGCTCGGCGAGATGGCGATGGTGGGCGACCGGCTGTACACGGACGTGGCGACCGGCGTGAACCATGGCATGACGGGCATCCTCGTGCTCTCCGGCGAGGCGACCATGGACGATGTGGCTGCCTCGGATGTGAAGCCGGACCTGATCTTCGGTAAGCTGGCCGATATGATCCCGTATCTCTGAGCCGCAAATGCTGCTTTCAGCAGCGCGAAGCGTCATGGGGTCAAGGGGCGAAGTCCCTTGCGGGGTTCAGGGGCGGCGCCCCTGAGCGGGTCTGGGCGGCAGCCCAGTGCAATTCCATCAAAAAAGGAGACGGATTCAATACCGCCTCCTTTTCGTATGCCCGGCTTTGTGCTGATTTGTGCGTAAATTCTTTCTATGCGCATCCAACCCGTTTCAATCGTAGGCTGCTGCGCAGCCTGCTCTGAAACTGCGTTTTTCTTGTGATGGGAGGACGTTAGGGCTGCCGCCCTAAAACCTGCTTGGGGATTTCATCCCCAAACCCCTTCTTCGCTTCGCGCGCACAGAAGCAATTCGGGATAAAATCAATTCACTTGATCTCCAGCACCGGATAGCCCTGATCCTCGACGGCCTTCTTGAGCACGTCGTCCGCGACCGGCAAGCGCATCGTCACCACGGCGGTGCCGCTCGTGTGGCTGACCTCGGCGCCGGTGACGCCTTCCAGCGCCTCAAGCGTTTTCTTCACGCGTCCTTCGCAGTGCGGGCACATCATGCCTTCGATCTTCATCGTCTTTTCCATGGGTTTGACCTCCTTGTGTTTTCTCTTGATTTTATGATCCTTTCCTGCATCATGCAGTTTGAAAAGATTCAGCCTCAGCGCGTTCGTGACCACACAGAAGCTCGACAGGCTCATCGCCGCCGCGCCGAACATCGGATTGAGCTTCAGCCCGAGGAGCGGGATGAAGACGCCTGCGGCCAACGGAATGCCGATCACGTTGTAGAAGAACGCCCAGAACAGGTTTTCGTGGATGTTTTTGAGCGTCGCGCGGCTCAGACGGATCGCGGCCGGCACGTCGGACAGGCGGCTGTGCATCAGCACCACGTCCGCCGCGTCGATGGCGATGTCCGTGCCCGCGCCGATGGCGATGCCGATGTCCGCGCGGGTGAGGGCGGGCGCGTCGTTGATGCCGTCGCCGACCATCGCGACCTTGCCCTGCTGTCTGAGCCTGCGGATGACGGCCTCCTTGCCGTCCGGCAGCACGCCCGCGATGACCTCGTCCACGCCCGCCTGACTGCCGATGGCGCGCGCGGTGCGCTCGTTGTCGCCGGTGAGCATGACGACGCGGATGCCCAGGTTCTTGAGCGCGCGGATGGCCGCGGGGCTGTCCTCCTTGATCACGTCCGCGACGGCGATCACGCCCAGCAGCTGACGATCTTTGGCGAACAGCAGCGGCGTCTTGCCCTCTCCGGCGAGGCGCTCCGCCTGCGCGGCAAGGGCGGCGGGGATGTCCGTCACGGTCTGCATGAACTTCACGCTGCCGCCGGTGAGCGCAGCCTCGCCAAGCTTCGCGGTCAGGCCGTTGCCGGGCAGCGCACAGAAGTCGCTGACCTCCTGCGGCGAAATGCCATCCTCCCCGGCGCGGTTCAGCACGGCGCGGGCCAGCGGATGCTCGCTCCTTTGCTCCAGCGCGCAGGCGAGGGAGAGCAGCGTCTGCTCCGTCACGCCGTCTGCGGGGAGGAGGTCGGTCACCCTCGGCTCGCCCCGGGTGATCGTGCCGGTCTTGTCCAGCGCCACAATTTCGGTCTTTCCGGCCTCCTCGAGCGAGACGGCGGTCTTGAACAGGATGCCGTTCTTGGCGCCCAGGCCGTTGCCGACCATGATCGCCACCGGCGTGGCCAGTCCTAGCGCGCACGGGCAGCTGATGACCAGCACAGAGATGCCGCGGGCGAGGGCAAAGCCGATGCTCTCGCCGGCCAGCAGCCAGACGACCGTCGTCACAGCGGCGATGGCGATGACTGCGGGGACGAACACACCGGAGACCCGGTCGGCGATCTTGGCGATGGGGGCTTTGGTCGCGGCGGCGTCGGAAACCATCTTGACGATCTGGGAGAGCGTCGTGTCCTCGCCGACGCGCGTTGCCTCGCAGCGGATGAAGCCGGACTGGTTGACCGTCGCGGCGGAGACCGGATCGCCCGGCGCTTTGTCGACCGGGATGCTCTCGCCGGTCAGCGCGGATTCGTTCACCGCGCTCTCGCCCTCGATTACCACGCCGTCCACCGGGATATTCTCCCCCGGACGCACGACAAAGATGTCGCCTCGGCGAACCTGGTCGATCGGCACCGTGACCTCCTGCCCGTCCCGCAGGAGCACGGCGGTCTTCGGCGCGAGCTTCATCAGGCTCCTGAGCGCGTCAGTCGTCTTGCCCTTGGAGCGGGCCTCGAGCATCTTGCCCACGGTGATGAGCGCGAGGATCATCGCCGCGGATTCAAAGTAGAACTCGTGCATGTAGTGCATCACGGCCTCCGCGTCGCCGTGCAGCTGCGCGTCCGTCATGGCAAAGAGCGCGTAGGTGCTGTACACGAACGACGCGCCGGAGCCAAGCGCCACCAGCGTGTCCATGTTCGGCGCGCGGTGAATCAGGCCCTTGAAGCCATTGATAAAGAACTTCTGGTTGATGACCATCACGATGGCAGCCAGCAGAAGCTGCACGAGCCCCATGGCGATGTGATTGTCGGCCATGAACGCGGGCAGCGGCCAGCCCCACATCATGTGGCCCATGGAGAAGTACATGAGCACGATGAGGAAGCCGAGCGACGCGATGAGCCGGCGCTTGAGCGCGGGCGTTTCGCGGTCGGCGAGCGCATCCTCGCCCGCAGCGGCGGAGCTGCCGCCGGCGCGCTCTGCACCCTTCAGCGACGCGCCATAGCCGGCGTCCTCAACGGCCTTGATGATCGCCTGGGGGCTTGCCGTGCCCTCCACGCCCATGGAGTTGGTCAGCAGGCTGACCGAGCAGGCCGTCACGCCGGGCACGGCGGAGACGGCCTTTTCCACACGGGCGCTGCAGGCGGCGCAGCTCATGCCTGTGACAAGGTATTGTTCCATAGAAATCCCTCCCTCTTGTGATGCAAATCCTTCTGCAAAGCGCCGGCATCAGTACAGATTGGCGGTATGTACAGCGCTTCGTCGGTGATGCCGCCGGCAGCCTACCGGTTTATTTCATCAGCTTTTGCAGCGTGGAAACCAGCTCGTCGATCGTCTCATCCTTGCCGTCGCGGATGTCCTGCGCGACGCAGGTCTTGATGTGATTGGCCAGCAGCACCTTGGTGAAGCTGTTCAGCGCCGCGTTGGCGGCGGAAACCTGCGTCAGGATGTCCGTGCAGTATGCGCTGCGCTCGACCATGCCCCGGATGCCGCGGATCTGGCCCTCGATGCGGTTGAGCCGGGTGATCAGGTCCTTGTATTCCTGTTCAGTGCGCGCCTTGGTCTTGCGGCAGCAGCAGTTTTCGTCTTCCATCAAAATCACCTCTCGTTCAGATGAGCGTATTATATACCCATATGGGGTATAATACAAGAGGAAAATGAAAAAACCTGACGGAAAAATCCGTCAGGCGGGAGGAACTCAGTGATTGTGCTGCTCGCGGCTGCGCTTTTCCAGCCAGACCATCAGCACGGCGATGTCGCCCGGCGACACGCCGGAGATGCGGCTGGCCTCGCCGAGGGAGCGCGGCTGCTGCGCGGTCAGCTTCTGGCGCGCCTCGATGCGCAGGGTGTCGAGCGTCATGTAGTCAAAGCCTTGGGGCAGCAGCGTGTCCTCGTTTTTCCGGAAGGCCTCGACCTGCCTGCGCTCCTTGTCAAGGTATCCCTCGTAGCGCAGGAAGACGTCCACCTGCTGCTCCACCTCGCGGGGCAGGGGAGACCAGGCGGGGTCGATCGGCTCAAGATCGGCATAGCAGATCCCCGGGCGGCGGATGAGGTCCGCGGCGCAGACGCTGCCGGCCGTCTCGGCCTGACCGTGAAGCGCCATCCAGCGGTCAAGCGCCTCGCTCTTGCCGATGAAGGTCCTTTTGAGCCGCGCGATGGCCTCCTCTGTCTGCGCGCGCTTTTGCCGCATGCGCGCAAGCCGCTCATCGCTGGCCAGGCCCACGCTGTGGCCGATCTCCGTCAGCCGCAGGTCGGCGTTGTCCTGGCGCAGAAGCAGGCGGTATTCGCAGCGGCTGGTCATCATGCGGTAGGGCTCGTTGGTGCCCTTGGTCGTCAGGTCGTCCACCAGCACGCCGATGTAGCCCTGGTCGCGGCCGAGGATCACGCTTTCCCTGCCCTGCACAAAGCGCGCTGCGTTGATGCCCGCGAGGATGCCCTGCGCGGCGGCCTCCTCGTAGCCGCTGGTGCCGTTGATCTGGCCGGCAAAGTACAGGCCGCCCAGCGCGCGCAGCGACAGGTCTGCGCGCAGCTGCAGGGGATCGATGCACTCGTACTCGATCGCATAGGCCAGGCGCAGCACGCGCGCGCGATGAAGGCCGGGAATCGTGTGCAGCATGGCGAGCTGCACGTCCTCCGGCAGCGAGGTGGACAGGCCCTGCACATACCACTCGTTGGTGTGCAGGCCCTCCGGCTCCAGGAACAGCTGGTGGCGCTCCTTGTCCGCAAAGCGCATGATCTTGTCCTCGATGGAGGGGCAGTAGCGCGCGCCGGTGCCCTTGATCGTGCCCTGGTACATGGGCGCGCGGTGGATATTCTCGCGGATGATGCGGTGCGTCTCCTCGTTGGTGTAGGTCAGATAGCACTGCGCGCGGTTGACGAGCGGCGCGTCGGTCATGAAGGAGAACGGGGTGATCGTCTCGTCGCCGGGCTGCGGCTCCATCTCGTCAAAGTCGATGGAGCTTTCCTCGATGCGCGGCGGCGTGCCGGTCTTGAAGCGGCGCAGCGAAATGCCCAGCATGCGCAGCGCGCCCGCCAGATGGGCGGAGGCGAGCAGCCCCTGCGGGCCGCCCTGCCAGCTGGCCTCGCCGATGATGATGCGGCTGTCCATGTACACGCCGGAGCAGACGACGACGGCCCTGCAGAAGATCTGCGCGCCGGTGGTCGTGCGCACGCCCGTGACTGCACCGCCTTCCGTGAGGATTTCGCCGCACTCGCCCTGGCGCACCTCGAGGTTGCGCTCGCCAAAGAGCGCGCGCTTCATCCGCTCCTGATAGGCGCGCTTGTCCGCCTGCGCGCGCAGGGAGTGGACAGCCGGGCCCTTGCCCGTGTTGAGCATGCGGGACTGAATGAACGTGTCGTCGATCGCGCGGCCCATCTCGCCGCCCAGCGCGTCGACCTCGCGCACCAGATGGCCCTTGCCCGTGCCGCCGATGGCGGGATTGCAGGGCATGAGCGCGATGGCGTCCAGATTGAGCGTGAGCAGCAGCGTGTGCAGGCCCATGCGCGCGCCTGCCAGCGCAGCTTCGCAGCCCGCATGGCCGGCGCCGATGACGACGATATCAAAACGATCCATAAATCCTCCGTAAGCCTCAGATCAGCAAAGGCTATTATAGCACAGGGCGGCAAATCTGAATAGAAATCATTGATCTTTTCAGAAAAAATGTGTACAATCAAAGCGTCAGATTTGTATCAAGCGTGAATTTTTGGTGAACTGACGATGCAGATTGGCCAAAAAATCAAAAGCGGCTTTTGATTCTGGAGGGGGATCTTTCTTGCGCTATTCGATCGGCGACGTTTCCCGCGTGCTGGGCATGACGACCAGCGCGCTGCATTTTTACGAGAAGGAGGGCATCATCGACACGCCCAAGGTGGAATCCGGCTGGCGCTACTACCAGGAGGCGGACGTCTGCCGCCTCATCAGCGCGAAAAAGTACCGCGCGATGGGCGTGCCGGTCCGCGATATCGCCCAGCAGTTCAGCGCGGACGGCATGACGGGTGCGCAGGTGATCGCGCGCATGAAGGAAAAGCGCGACGAGGCGGCGCTGGCCGCCCGGCAGTACGCGGCCCTGGCGCAGGACATCGAGCGCCTGATTGCGCACAGCGAGGATGGTCTGTTGTCCACGAATACGGTGGATATCCGCCGCGCGGAGGACATGATCTACTTTCGAAGCAGCTCCGGCGGCCGCATTCCGCTGGACAAGGGCGAGCAAGCAGCCGCCAAGCGATGGATCGAAGCCGCGCCGGCAGTCAGCCTGTCCATCTGCCGGAGCTTGAGGACGAGCATGCGGTGCCCTCTCTGATCATTTCCGCCAGGAGAGCGGCGGATTGCGGCATTGAAGCGGATGGCCGCGTCGCGCGGCGCATCCCCGGCGGCATGGCGCTGCACGCGGTGGTCGCCTGCGGCGAGGAGCAGTACAACGCCCCTGACGTGATCTTCCGGCCGATTCTCGCCTTTGCGCGGGAGCACCGGTTTGCGCAAAAGGGAACGATGTGGGGCAGCATGCTGTTTGTGGACTGCTCCGGCGGCGCCGGGCGGCATTACTATGACACGTATATGACGTTCGCGTGATGCAGAAATCCGGCGATCAGTGCTGTAAAATGATGGAAAAGCTGCAAAAAACGGCTTGCTTCAAAAGCGGCTTGCGGATGTATACTGGTTCAAGATGATTGATCGTTAACTAACAATCAATCGAAGAACAGAAGGAGGAAGAAACGTATGAAGAAGGTTCTTTCCGTCATCCTGGCGCTTGCGCTCATGATGACCGCCGCCCTGGCCGTGGCTGACACCAGCTACACCGCCACCGGCGATTCCCAGATCGGCGGCGTCGGCGCGGTGACCGTCACCGTCACCCTGGCGGACGACGGCACCCTCAAGGACGTGACCGTGGACGAGTGCAAGGACACCCCCGGCATCTGCGAGCTGCCGTGCGCGCAGATCCCGGCGCAGATGGTGGAGCTGGGCTCCATCAACGTCGACACCGTTGCCGGTGCGACCATGACCTCCAACGCGATCCTGGCGACCGTCAAGGCCGCGCTGGAGAACGGCGGCGTGGACACCACCGCGCTGATGGAGAAGAAGGAAGTCGTCGTCGAGAAGGCGGCTGACGAGGAGCTGACCACCGACGTCGTCGTCATCGGCGCGGGCGGCGCGGGCCTGGCGGCCGCGATCTCTGCGCAGCAGAACGGCGCGAACGTCATCGTCGTGGAGAAGATGCCCAAGGTTGGCGGCAACACCATCCTGGCGGGCGGCGCGGTGAACGCTGTGGAGGACCGCAGCGAGTTCGCCATCAAGCAGAACGACTCCGTCTTCTGGCACTACACCCAGACCCTCGCCGGCGGCGACTATCAGGGCGATCCGGAGCTGGTCATGACCCTGGTCTCCAACGCCTGGGACGCGATCCAGTGGACCAAGGAGCTGGGCATGGAGTGGCTCGGCGAGGACCGCGTCTTCACCGTTTCCGGCGGCCTGTGGCCGCGCGCCTGGAAGCCGGTGATGCCGGCGGGCACCGGTTTCTTTGACACCTACACCAAGTACATGGACGCGAATCCGGACACCATGAGCCTCATGCTCAACACCAAGGCGGAGCAGATCCTGGTGGATGACAACGGCGCTGCCTGCGGCATCGTCTGCACCGGCGAGACCGGCAACACCATCACCATCAACGCCAAGAGCGTCGTCGTGGCGACCGGCGGCTTCTCCAAGAACGTGAGCCTGCGCATGGCGTACGACGCGATCTGGGGCACCCTGGACGAGACCGTCCTGTCCACCAACCACGAAGGCGCCACCGGCGACGGCGTGAAGATGCTGCAGGCGCTGCAGGCCGACTTCGTGCAGATGGGCAACATCCAGCTCCTGCCGCTGGGCGATCCGGTGACCGGCTCCCTGTCCGGCAATATCGAGCACGGCGTTGACTCCCGTATCTTCGTCAACAAGTCCGGCCTCCGCTACGGCGACGAGGGCGGCCGCCGCGACGACATGACCCGCGACCTGTTCGCGCAGGAAGACGCGACCATGTGGATCGTGATGGACTCCGACACCTATCCGACCGGCGATGAGCTCAACAACTTCGGCGAGACCGCGAACCAGCTGGTTGAGGCCGGCCGTGCGGTGAAGGCCGACACCCTGGACGAGCTCGCTGCGCTCATGGGCGTTGACGCGGAGAACCTGAAGGCGACCATCGCCGAGTACAACCGTCACTGCACCGGCGGCGATCTCGAGGGCCAGCCGGATGAGTTCGGCCGCACCCTGTTCGGCGCGCCGATCGATAACGGCCCGTTCTACGCCGGCGCCCGCGTTCCGACCGTGCACCACACCATGGGCGGCGTGCGCATCGACACCAAGTGCCGCGTGTATAACGAGAACGGCGAGATCATCGAGAATCTGTACGCTGCGGGCGAGGTGACCGGCGGTATCCACGGCACCAACCGTCTGGGCGGCAACGCGCTGACCGACACCGTCGTGTTCGGCCGCATCGCCGGCGAGTCCGCTGCGCTCTCCAGGTAAGCAGCGCTCCGCTTTGGCGGATCAACAACACAGTACAAAAGGCTGCGCAGTCTTCGGGCTGCGCAGTCGGCTTATCAGCAAACTCTCGCAGGATGCGGGAGTTTGTTTTTTTGCCTCACAGGAATTTTCGTCCAAAGCCGTACAGCGGGCACGGCTCGCTTTTTACCTCATAGGAAATTGCGTCAAAAAGCCGTACAGCGGGCACCGAATGACTTGATTTTGCAAAGCTGTTCGGAAGTGGGAGCGGGCACAGCCCACTTTTTTATAAAAAGAGTTGTTAAACCTCTTGACAAAAATATGCGGGGGGGGGGTATACTTTATGTGAAATGATATAGGCCCGATGAAAAACGGTTGCTATCAGGATCAGCAGCTGCGATTTCGGAAGGGCACAGAAAAGGAGATGGATGCGCGTGAAGCAGCCTTGGATCACGCCGGAGGTCCATTTCATCAAGCTGGATGCGGCGCCTGCGGACCTGGATCTGGCTTCCCTGTCCGATGAGGAGTTGGCCAAGCTGGTGATTCATCCGGTATGCTATCAGGCGAGCGAAGGCTTTGTCACGCGCGAGATCGCGGGCGAGGTGCTGGCGATTCCCGTCGGCACGCAGGCGCAGTCGCTCAACGGCATGGTCACCTTCAGCGAGGCAGGGGCGTTCCTGTGGAAGCTGCTGGAGAAGCGGCGCACGCGGGAAGACCTGATGATCCGGCTTGCGAAGGAATACGACCAGCAGATCGAGCAGGTCATTCAGGACGTGGACGAGTTTCTTAAGCGGGCCCTCAAACGGGGCCTGATCGTCGAGTGCAAATAAGCGAAACCAGGAAAGGATGATGATAGATGAAAGCGTATAATAAGCCGGAATTCTATGTGACGGAGTTTGTGCCGAATGCTTATGTGGCAGGCTGCGATCTGAATATCGTCAGCGGTACGAATACGGTGAAAATCTATTGTGTGAAGACCAGCTATGTGACGGTTTTTACGAGCACGCTTGACTGTGCATATCAGCGGGATGCGTTTACGTCTACATCGGCGGCGAAGTCGTTTTTCAGCCAGCTGTTCCAATGGGGCGATGGTGTTGCAGAGGGCGGAAACGTGACAAACAATACAACAAGCTTGGGTTGGACCCAAGATCAGAAGAATACAGCAAATTCGGAAATCAATAATGGTAGGACATTGTTGACGGGAACAGAGGATTTGGGCGGATATGGTAATAATAGTAAGGTCCATGCCGGCTACGCACTTGACTACCTGAATGGCTTTAAAGAAGGAAAGGCGCTGTCGTAAGAAGCGGCACAGAATAGAAAGAAGAGACGCTGTGCTCTTCTTTTTTGATATAGGGGGGCCTAATGAACGTACTGGATACGGGAAGCATTGCGGAAAGATTTCTGTGCGACAAGGCGACGCATACGAAAACGCCCATTGGCGCTACATTTGAATTGACGCCATTGTGCAATATGGATTGCAGAATGTGCTATGTCCGCATGTCGCCGGACGAGCTGAGGCGGCGGGGAAGACTGAAAAGTGCCGATGAATGGGCGGCCTATGCCGAGCAGGCAAAGGAGAAAGGCCTTCTCTTTTTGCTGCTGACGGGCGGTGAGCCCTTCCTTTATCCGGAGTTCCGGACGCTCTATGCGAGGCTGAAAGCCATGGGGCTGATCGTCTCCGTGAACACCAACGGCACGCTGCTGAACAGGGAAACCGTGGCGTGGCTGGCGGCGCTCCCGCCGCGCAGGCTGAACATCACCGTGTATGGAGCGAGCGACGAAACCTATGCTCGCCTGTGCGGCAATCCAAAAGGATATTCGCAGGTGATGCATGCGCTGGCGCTGTGCCGCGAATACGGCATACAGGTGAAGCTGAATTTTACGGTCACGCGGGAGAACATGGAGGATTATCCTGCCGTGCTCCAGATGGCCCGTGAGAACGGATTGCCTGTTACTGTGGCCTATTATGTCTTCCCTGCGAACAGAAGGAGCACGGACAACAGCTGTTCACGCTTGACGCCGATGGAGGCTGCCGACGTCAGAATCAGAGCAGAGGTTTATGAGATGGGGGCGAAGAGCTTTCTGGAGAAGTGCAAAGCCGTTCTTGCCATGGAAAACGGGGAGCTGAGCGCGGACAAGCCGCCGCACGATACGGCGTTTACCTGCCGGGCGGGCACCAGCACATTCTGGATCAACTGGCAGGGAAAGATGCTGCTGTGCGGCATGACAGATCTGGTTCAGTTTGATATGGATGAGCATGGCTTTGAGAAATGCTGGACGCTTCTTCAGGAGGCGGTCGGCAGGACGCGCTGCTCCGAGCAATGCGCGGAATGCCGGCATGAGACAGTCTGCGCGCGCTGTGCCGCGGCTGCGATTGCCGAGACAGGAACGTACGAGGGTACGCCGTCGTATTTGTGCGAGCTGTGTTCGTGCTATTTTGAGCGGATTCGCAGCATCGTATTCCAAAGCGAAAGTCTCAAAGAATGATGATAAAAAGGCCATGGCTTCAAGCGAAACCATGGCTTTTTCTGTACACCTGTCCCCCGCGAAGCGGAGAAGGGGCTGGGGGACCGGCGCCTGCCGCGCCCAGTGGGCGAAACAGGCAGGCGGGGCTTGGGGCCTGCGGCCCCAACGTTTCCCTCGTTTCCCTTACAGCTTCACAATCCCCGCATCGACGAGCTTCTGCAGGCTCATGAGGATGCCGAGCTTGGCGTGCACCCAGGTGAGGCCGCCCTGGAAGTAGACGGCGTAGGGCTCGCGGATAGGGCCGTCGGCGGAGAGCTCGATGGAGCTGCCCTGGATGAACGCGCCCGCAGCCATGATGACCTGGCTGTCGTAGCCGGGCATGGCCCACGGCACCGGCGTGACGTAGCTGTCCACCGGCGCGGCGGCCTGGATGCCCTCGCAGAAGGCGCACATCGCGGCCTCGCTGCCCAGCTCCACGGCCTGAATGATGTCGTGGCGCGGCTCGGTGGCGTTCGGCACGCAGCGGAAGCCGAGCTTTTCATAGATGTTCGCGGCGAAGATCGCGCCCTTGAGCGCGCCGGATACGACGGTGGGGGCGAGGAAGAAGCCCTGGTACAGGCTCGTCATCAGGCCCAGATTCGCGCCGACCTCCTGGCCCAGCCCCGGGGCGGAGAGCCGGTACGCGCAGCGGTCCACGCAGGCCTTCGTGCCGCAGATGTAGCCGCCGATGGGCGCGAGGCCGCCGCCTGGATTCTTGATCAGCGAGCCGACGATCATGTCCGCGCCGAGGTCGCTCGGCTCGATTACATCCACGAACTCGCCGTAACAGTTGTCCACCATGCAGATGATGTCGGCGCGGATGCCCTTGATGAAGGCGATCAGCTCGCCGATCTGCCGGACGGAGAGCGTCGGGCGGGTCGCATAGCCCTTGGAGCGCTGGATGGTGCACAGCTTCGTCTGCGGCTTGATCTTTGCGCGGATGCCCTCGTAGTCGAAGCTGCCGTCCGGCAGAAGGTCGACCTCGTCGTAGGTCACGCCGTACTCCGCCAGGGAGCACGCGCTCTCGCGGATGCCGATGACCTCCTCGAGCGTGTCGTACGGGCGGCCGACGGGGGAGAGCAGCTCGTCGCCGGGGCGCAGGTTGGCGCTCAGCGCGACGGCCAGCGCATGCGTGCCGCACAGGATGCTGGGACGCACGAGCGCGGCCTCGGTGTGGAAGCAGTCGGCGTAGACGCGCTCGAGCGTGTCGCGGCCGACGTCATTGTAGCCGTAGCCGGTGGTGCCGGCAAAGCAGCCGGCGCTGACGCGGTTCTTCTGCATGGCGGCGATGACCTTCGCCTGGTTGTACTCGGCGACCTGGTCGATCTCATCGAAGCGGCCGCGCAGGGAGGAGAGCACCTCCTCGCCGAAGCGGCAGACGTTTTCGGAGATGCCGAGCTGGCTGTACATGTGCATATTGTCGATCATGGCATGTTCCTCGTTCTTTATCATCAATTCTATCTGAAATGTACACAGGGTACAGCATAGCAAAACGCGGCGCGCCTGTCAACTCAAAAAAGTGAAAAAAGGGATTGACAGAAGAAGACGGTTCGTGTATAATAAACCTCGTGCTTGAGAAAACAGGCCTTCCATCGGAGTGTAGCGCAGCTTGGTAGCGCACGTGCTTTGGGAGCATGGGGTCGGGGGTTCGAATCCCTTCACTCCGACCAATTTCTTAAGCCACGGTGATTCGGCCCCGTGGTCAAGAGGTCAAGACACCGCCCTTTCACGGCGATAACAGGGGTTCGATTCCCCTCGGGGTCACCATTTTTTCTGGTTCTTCAGGGGCCTTTAGCTCAGTGGTCAGAGCAGGCGGCTCATAACCGCTCGGTCCGGGGTTCGAAACCCTGAAGGCCCACCAATCTTCTATGGCGCGGTAGTTCAGTCGGTTAGAATGCCAGCCTGTCACGCTGGAGGTCGAGGGTTCGAGCCCCTTCCGCGTCGCCATCTTTTTCTTCGCTCACAACCATTGAGACCGTGCTGGTGTAGCTCAATTGGCAGAGCAGCTGATTTGTAATCAGCAGGTTGCGGGTTCGATTCCCTTCACCAGCTCCAATTTCATATGGGTAGGTTCCCGAGTGGCCAAAGGGAGCAGACTGTAAATCTGCCGTCACCGACTTCGATGGTTCGAATCCATCCCTGCCCACCATCTTCTGCGGGAATGGCGGAATTGGCAGACGCGCTAGATTCAGGTTCTAGTGAAAGCAATTTCATGCAGGTTCAAGTCCTGTTTCCCGCACCATCATCGGACGTCAGCTTGGATACGAGGGTATTCATGGGGCGTCCGTTTTTTGTATCGGGAAATGGCGGAAAACAGCAGGCATCGGGAAAAGCGGTACGGTCAGGCTGCTTGGAAGAGGTGCAGTTTCCCGCTCTTTTGCAGAAGCCCTGATGGCAGGCGTTTATCTGCGGTTGACGTGCAGGCAGGCTCTGCGGCGATGAAAGGCGTTCGCTGCAGAGCCTGCTGTTTCATGATGCCGCCAGGCCGCTGGGCAAAGCGAAAGCCAGCGCCTTTCGGCGCTGGCCTGGCATGAGAAGCCCACCTGAGCGAGTCTGAGGCGACGATGGATGCGGGCTTCACGCTCTTTGTTAGTTGCCGAAGCTCTCCATGCCGCGCAGCAGCTCCAGCTCGCGGATGTCGCGCGCGTCGGTGAAGGCGGAGCGGGAGAGGAGCGCGCCGGCGCGCCAGTACAGGCAGATGTAGGGGATGTCCTGCTCGAACTGATCCTGGATCAGGCTCATCACGTTCTGGTAGTCGGAGGAGGTGACGCTGGAGCGCAGCTGCGTGAGCAGGCTGTTCATGTCGTCGCTGCGGTAGCGCGTGTAGTTGCAGCTGGCGGTCGAGGTCAGCGTGAAGCCCGGGTCCGGGCCGACGTCAAAGTTGAACGCGCACAGGGCGAGCGAATAGTCGCCGCTCTTGAGCTTGGTGAGGACGTTTTCGCGCGACCAGGTGGCCACATAGGCCGGGATGCCGACGGCCTTGAGCTGCTCGGCGATCTTGTTGGCCGCGTTCGTGCGGACCGTGGAGCCCGGCTCATCGTAGACCAGGATGCGGAAGGACTCCATCGCGTTGCCGTCCTTGTAGCGCTTGCCGTCGTCCGCCATCTTCCAGCCCGCCTGATCCAGCAGCGATTCCGCCATCAGCGGGTCGTAGATGTCGCGGATGGTCGATTCATTGGAGAGCCAGGTGCCCGCCGGGACAGGCGTGTAGGCGACGGTCGCCATGCCCTGATAGACGGAGGAGATCAGCTCGCTGCGGTTGATCGCGTAGGAGATCGCCTCGCGCACCAGATTCTTGCCGTCGTCGTCGCTCTTGAAGTACTTGTAGGCGCGATTCATCAGCAGCACCTCGAGCTGGCGCGTGCGCGCGGAGAGCGAGAACGAATTGAGCGAGCCGGAATAGCGGGAGGCGTTGATCGAGCGGGTCATCGCCACGTCCACGGTCTGCGTGTCAAACGCATTCAGCGCCGCCTCGGAATCCTTGTAGATGCTCGCGCGGATGTTGGTCACCTGCGGCACGCGCTTCCACCAGGTCTTGTTGGCCTTGAGCCAGATGGCGCTGCCGTGCTCATAGCCGTCATAGGCATACGGGCCGGTGCCGGAGGGCATGGCGTTTGCCACCTCGGAGGCGGGCAGGATCGGGAAGGTGAGCGCGTAGAGCGAGCCGAAGCAGGCGCGGCGCAGGTTGAAGAGCAGCGTGCGGTCGTCCTCGGCCTCCCAGCTCTTGATGGAGTAGAACGTCGAGTAGTACAGGCCGCGGTCGGCCAGATCGTACTCGGAGTTGAGGTCGCTGTCAAAGCCAGCCAATTCGTACATGTAGTCGAGCGTCGCCACGACATCGTTTGCTGTCAGCGGATCGCCGTTGTGGAACTTGACGTCGTCGCGAAGCACCACGCGCAGCCGGCGGCCGTCGCTGATGAACTCATAGGAGTAGGCGAGCTCCGGCTGGGGCATGTAGTTGTCGTCCATGGCGAACAGGCCCTCGTACACCAGGTCGAGCACGCTGACCACGTCGCGCTGATTCAGCTCCAGCGGGCGGAGCTCCAGGTCGTCGGTGGCGACGATGGCGCAGGTGAGATAGGACGAGGCGGCGCAGGCCGCGGCCGGGCAGAGCAAAAGCGCGATAAGCAGCAGCGCCGCGAGCATGCGCCTGAGCAGATGGGAAGATGTATGCATAGGTGAGACTCCTTTACGGGACAGCGGGTTCCGGCGTGGCGGAAGGGAAGTAGTACTTGCGGTATACGTCCCGCGCGCGTAGCACGCGGGCGGCATAGGTGGCGGTATCCTGCGTCGGGATGACGTCGAGCGTCACGCCGTCGCGGCTGTACTCGGGGTTTTTGAGCCAGGCGTCCACGTTGCCCTGGCCGGCGTGATAGGCGCAGACGATCTTCGTCGCGTCGCCGCCAAAGCGCCGGGAGAGATAGCCCAGATACCAGGTGCCGAAGCGGATGTTGGTCTCCGGGTCGTAGAGCAGGTCAAACGAGTAGTCCTCGCCATCCTCGCCCAGCTTGTGCGCGACCCAGCCGGCGGTGTCCTCCATCAGCTGCATCAGGCCGCGCGCGCCCAGGCGGCTTTCGGCCTCCGGGTTGTAGCTGGATTCGCACAGGATCACCGCGGCAACCAGCGCGGGGTCCAGCTCCTGCGCGAGCGCGTACTGCGTGATGAAGCCGGCGTATTCCAGCGGATGCTGCGCGCGCTCGGCGGCCTCGGCCTCCAGGCGGCGGCGCTCCTCCTGTGCCTGCAGATAGCTTCGGGTGATGCCCACGGCGCAGGTGAAGAAGACGGCGACGCAGAGCGTGATGAGCAGCACGCGCACGGGCATGGGGATCCGCTCGAAGAGGGAGTGCTCAAACGCCCTGTCGATGGCGTCCCGGCTGCGGCCTGCCGCTGCGCTGCGCTGTGCGTTCGCTGCGCGGCGCGCGGGCTTCTGCGGCGCAGAGGTCTCCTGCAGCTCAGAAGCCTCCTGCTGCGCACGCCGCCTGCGCTGCGGCGCGGGAGAGGGTGTGTTCATGCCTTCCTCCTTGGACAGATGGAATCGATCAGTGCGCGCACCTGGGCGCGGGTGTTTTCAACCGGGCCGTCGGAATCGATGACCGCGTCCGCCAGCGCGCACTTCTGCGCAAGCGGCATCTGCGCGTCGATGCGGCGCTCCGCCTCCTCGCGGGAGAGGCCGTCACGCACAAGCAGGCGCGCGATCTGCGTCTCGCGCGGCGCGGAAACGACGAAGACGCGGTCAAACAGATAGGCCAGATGGCATTCATACAGCAGCGGCACGTCGCCGAAGACGAGCGTATCGGGCGCGTCGTTGGCCTCAAGCTCCGCCTGCACCGCGCGGATGATCAGCGGGTGCAGAATGGCGTTGAGCTGCGCGCGCCTGCCTGTGTCGCCAAAGACGATGCTGCCCAGGCGGCGGCGGTTCAGCACGTCCCCGTCAAAAATCCCGTCGCCAAAGGCCTCGCGCAGCAGCGGGAGCGCCTGCCCGCCGGGCGCGGTGAGGCTGCGGGAGATGGCGTCCGCGTCGGCGACGACGTAGCCCAGCTCCCGCAGGTATTGGCTCACGGTGCTCTTTCCGCAGGCGATGGAGCCGGTCAGTCCGATCTTCATAGATGATATTCTCCTGAAATGTAGACGAATGAAAGTGCCCTTTTCCTGCTGATGGGAGAATTTATCGGGAAATTGCGCAGAAATCCTCGCAGCGGGCCCCGAACGACTTCATGAAGGGAAGCTGTTCGGAAGCGGAGGCGGGTACCGTCCGCATTATTTGGTGTCAAACCAGGAATGCCCAGCGTGCACGTCCGCGACGAGGGGCACGCTCAGCGAAGCGGCGTTTTCCATGCATTCGCGCAGCAGCTGCTCGACCCGCTCCTGCTCGCGCTCCGGGCACTCGACGATCAGCTCGTCGTGCACCTGCAGGATGAGCCGGGCCTCAAGCCCCTCCGCCGCCAGACGCTGGTGCACCGCGTTCATGGCGATCTTGATGATGTCCGCCGCCGCGCCCTGCACGGGCGTGTTCATCGCAGCGCGCTCGCCGAACTGGCGGCGGTTGTAGTTGGAGGCGGAGAGCTCCGGCAGCGGACGGCGGCGGCCGTACATCGTGACCGAGTAGCCCTCGGCCTTGCCCTGCGCGACGCACGCGTCCATGAACTTGCGCACCGCGCCGTAGCGGGCAAAGTAGCGCTCGATAAACTCCGCGGCCTCCTTGCGGGAGATGTGCAGGTTGGCGGCCAGGCCGAAGTCGCTGATGCCGTAGACGATGCCGAAGTTGACGGCCTTGGCGCTGGAGCGCATCTGCGGCGTGACCTCCCCGATCGGGACGCCGTAGACCTCGGCGGCCGTGCGCGCGTGCACGTCCTGACCGCGGTTGAACGCGTCGCACATCGCCGGATCGCCCGACAGGTGCGCGAGCAGGCGCAGCTCGATCTGTGAATAGTCCGCGTCCACGAGCACGCAGCCGGGCTTTGCGATGAACGCGCGGCGGATCTCGCGGCCCATCTCCGTGCGCACGGGGATGTTCTGCAGGTTCGGCTCGCTGGAGGAGATGCGGCCCGTCGCCGCGATGGTCTGGTCAAACCAGGTGTGGATGCGGCCGTCGCGTCCGGTCAGGCGCAGCAGGCCGTCGATGTAGGTGCTGTTCAGCTTGGTCACCTGGCGGTAGGCGAGGATCTTGTCGATCGCCGGATGGAGGCTCGAAAGCTCCTGCAGCGTCTCCGCGTCGGTGGAATAGCCGCGCTGGGTCTTCTTCTTCGCGGGCAGGCCAAGGCGCTCAAAGAGCACCGCGCCCAGCTGCTGCGTGCTGTTCAGGTTGAACGGCTCCACATCGCACAGCGCGTAGATTTCGTCCCGCAGCGCGGAAATCTGCCGGTTGTACTGCGCGCCGAGGCGGTGAAGCTCCTCCCGGTCGACCAGGAAGCCCTCGCACTCCATGGCGTAGAGCGTGTGCAGCAGCGGCAGCTCGATCTCGCGGTAGAGCTTCATCATCTCCTGCTGGTCAAGCTGCGCGGCGGAGTCAATCGATTGCTCGTAGAGCGCAGCGGCGTTTTCCGGCGCTTCGTATTTGCCGCTCTGTGGCGCGAGCAGATAGGTCTCAAGCTGCACGTCGTCAAACGGCGCGGTGATCGACACGCCCCACGGGGCCAGCTGCGTCATCAGCCGCTTGGCTCCGAAGAGGATCAGACGGCGCGGGCCGGAAAGGAGCGGGGCGAGCGCCTGCGCGGCCTCCATGGGGTCCATGCCCTCGCCCAGCAGGCCCTGCGCGAAGGGAATCGCGGCACGGCGGCCGCTGCTGTCCGCCAGGGAGAAGCCCTCCTCGCGCATCACGATCGCCGCGGCGGCGTCCGCCTGCGCGCCCGCGATCCAGGCGCGGATGGCTTCTGCGCCGGAAAGCGCGGTCTCCTCCTGCCAGGCCAGCGCGGCCTTTTCGGCCGGCCCGGCCTGCGGCGCGTCCGGCGCGAGCTGGCGCAGGCGCGTCATCAGGGATTTGAGCTGCAGCCGCTCGAAGACCGGCATGGCGCCCTGCATGTCGCGCAGGCGGCAGTCCTCGATGCGCTCCTCGAGCGGCACCTGGCGCGTGATCGTGGCGATCTTCTTGCTCATCAGGCCGGACTGGCGGCCCGCGAGCATCTTTTCGCGCTGCTTGCCCTTGAGCTCCGCCTCCGCGTGGTCAAAGGCGTTTTCCAGCGTTCCGTAGGCGTCCAGCAGCTTGACGGCGGTCTTCTCGCCGATGCCCGGCACGCCGGGGATGTTGTCGCTCGCGTCGCCCATCAGGCCCTTGAGGTCCGGAATCTGCTTCGGCATGACGCCGAAGTCCTCCTTGACCTTTTCGGGCGTGTAGCGCACCACGTCGGACACGCCGCGCTTGGTGTAGAGCACGCTGGAGGTCTCGGTGACCAGCTGCATGGCGTCGCGGTCGCCGGTGACCAGCAGGGCACAAATGCCCGCCTCCTCGCAGCGGCGCGCCATGGTGCCCAGAATGTCGTCCGCCTCGAACGAGGGGCAGGTGAGGCGGCGGACGCCCATCGCGTCCAGGCACTCGTACACCAGATCGAACTGCGGGCGCAGCTCCGGCGCGGTGGGCTTGCGGCCCGCCTTGTATTCCCCGTAGTCCGCGTGGCGGAAGGTGGGGCCGTGCATGTCAAACGCGACGGCCAGATAGTCGGGGCGCTCATCCGCGACGACCTTGAGCAGCATGCTCAGGAAGCCGAACACGGCGTTGGTGTAGATTCCGTCTTCATTGGTGAGCGGCGGCAGCGCGTGGAATGCGCGGTGCATCAGGCTGTTGCCGTCGATGATGACAAATGTTTCGGGCATGGGAGCCTCCTTCTTGTCCTGAGGGCAGTTATCATTATGATAACACAAAGAGCGATAAATATCAATTCGGGAGCGCGGATGAAGAATAAACGAAGAAACGGGCGGAGTCAGGCAGGAAAAAGGAGAGAAAGCGAGAAGATATTATAGTCGATGGGTTATGCTTATTGAGAGATGGACGACGAAAGGATTGAAAATAGATGAAAAAGAGCATGCTGGCCGCGCTGCTGGCGCTCGCTATTTCGGTGTGCAGCGGCTGTGCGGCGGAGGAAACCGCGGAGAAGACGATCGTCACGTCGTTTTATCCGATGTATGTGTTCACCCAAAACGTGGCCCGGGATGTGCCGGGCGTGCGCGTGGTGAACATGGCGGCCGAGAGCGTCGGCTGTCTGCACGACTATCAGCTGCAGACGCGCGACATGGTCACGCTCGAGGGGGCGGATGCGCTGGTCATCAACGGCGGCGGGATGGAGCAGTTCATGGACAAGGTGATCGCCCAGCGGCCGGAGCTGCCGGTCATCGATGCAAGCAGTGGGATCGACATGCTGTGCAGCGAGGATGAGCACGACCATGACGGTCATGACGAGCATGATGAGCACGGGCATGATCACGGCGTGTACAACGCGCATGTGTGGCTCGATCCCGCGCTGGCGATCCGCCAGGTGCAGAACATCGCGGACGGCCTTGCCGCGGCGGACAGCGAAAACGCGGAGGCGTATCAGCAGAACGCGGCGGCGTACAAGGCGCGCATTCAGGCGCTGGACGCGGAGCTCTCCGCGCAGCTTTCGCCGCTTGCGGGCAGCGCGATCGTCACCTTCCACGAGGCGTTCACCTATTTCGCGAACGCCTACGGCCTTGTGGTCGCGGGCGTGATTGCAAACGACGCCGGCGAGGAGCCGAGCACACGCCAGATCGCCGCGACCTGCGACCTGGTGAAGCAGCTTCAGGTGAAGGCGTTGTTCGTGGAGCCGCAGTATCCGACAAAGTCTGCCGAGACCATCGCGCGGGAGACCGGGGCCGGGGTGTATACGCTCGATCCTGTGGTTTCCGGCGACGGCAGCCTGGAGAGCTATGAAAACGCGATGCGGGAGAACGCGCGCGTGCTGACGGAGGCGCTTGAGCCGTGATAGAGAAGATCAAACCGCTCAGAAAGAGCCAGTATGCGCCGGAGGATGCGCAGGAGGACGCGCCGCAGGCGGAGCGGCCTGTGTGCCCGCACCCGATGGGGCCGGACGCGGGCTGCAAGCTCTGCCGCATCGAGGTGGACAAGCTGACCGTCTCCTTCGGCGCGCAGACGCCGCTCAAGGACGTGAGCCTGCATATCCACTGCGGCGAGCTGACCGCGCTGATCGGCACGAACGGCGCGGGCAAGACGACGCTGCTGCGCGCGCTGCTCGGGCAGATCGAGTATACCGGCACCATCCGCCACCTTACCAGCGACGGACGGCCCGCGGCCGATCTGCGCACGGGCTATGTGCCCCAGCAGCTGGAGTTTGACCGCTCCTCGCCGGTGACGGTCATGGATTTCATGGCGGGCTCGCTGTCGCGGCGGGCGGTCTTTCTGGGCGTCTCGAAAAAGACGCGCGAAAGGGTGCTTTCCGCGCTGGAGCGCACGCACTGCGAGCAGCTGGCGGACAGGGCGCTGGGCGCGCTCTCCGGCGGCGAGCTGCAGCGCGTGCTGCTGGCGCTGGCGCTCACGCCGCAGCCGGATCTGCTGATCCTCGACGAGCCGGTGTCGGGCGTGGACCAGAACGGCCTGGAGACGTTTTATCAGACGGTGGACGAGCTCAAGCGCAGGAACCACATGGCCATCCTGCTGGTCTCCCACGATCTGAGCGTCGTGGAGCGCTACGCCGACCGCGTCGTGCTGATGCAGGGCACGGTCATCAAGCAGGGCTCGCCAGAGGTCGTGTTTGACTCGCCGGAGTTTGAACAGGTGTTTTATGCGAAGGGGGGCCGCGCATGATGGACACGCTCTATGCGATCATGGATACGCTGCTGCCCTTTGAGTGGCTCTCCTACACGTTCATGAAGAACGCGCTGCTGGCCATGCTGCTCATCACGCCGCTGTTCGGCCTGCTGGGCACGATGGCGGTGGACAACAAGATGGCGTTCTTCTCCGACGCGCTGGGCCACAGCGCGCTGACGGGCATCGCCATCGGCGTGGTACTCGGCTGGGAAAACCAGATGGCTGCGATGCTCATCTTCGGTATCCTCTGGGCGGTGCTCATCACGTTCGTCAAGCACAATTCCAAGATGAGCGCGGACACGATCATCAGCGTGTTTTCCTCCACGTCCATCGCGCTGGGTCTGGTGGTGCTCTCCCGGGGCGGCGCGTTCGCGAAGTATTCCTCCGTGCTGGTGGGCGACGTGCTCTCCATCACGCAGGCGGATCTGGCGGCGCTGGCTGTCACGCTGGCTGCGGCATTGGCTGTCTGGCTGGCGCTCTTCAATCCGCTGATGATCACCAGCATCAACTCGCCGCTGGCGCGCAGCCGCGGCATCCGCTCCCGCCTGACGGAGTACGGCTTCACGATCTTGGTGGCCGTGGCGGTCATGGTCTCCATCCGATGGGTCGGCGTGATGCTGATCAACTCGCTGCTCATCCTGCCGGCGGCGGCCTCGCGCAACGTCGCGCGCAACGCGGCGGGCTACATGCGCCTGTCGGTGCTCATCTCCCTGGTCTGCGGCGTGTGCGGCCTGGCGCTGTCCTATTATCTGGATACCTCCGCCGGCGCGGCGGTCGTGCTGCTGTGCGCCGCGGTGTACTTTGTCACGCTGCCGCTTCGCAGAAAGTGAGCGCGGAAAACGACATTTGAAACAGAATCCCTTGGCGCGCCTGCGCGGGATATGATATAATCTGCCCTGAGTAAGGGAAGGAAGGATTCTCTCATGCTGGGTGTGATGACCGTCCGCAAGGACGAGCTCAAGTTTCGCGAGTTTGACCGCTACCGCGCGTATTACTGCGGGCTGTGCCGCGCCATCGGCAGGCGGTGCGGCAGCGTATGCCGCCTGGCGCTCAGCTTTGAGATGACCTTCCTGGCGATGCTGCATACCTCGCTGTATGAGCCGGAGACGGCGGATGAGAAGCACCGCTGCCTGGTGCACCCGCTCGGCAAGCAGCGGATGCTCGCCAACGAGGCGATCGACTACGCCGCCGACCTGAGCGCGCTGGCGTCGTATTACGACCTGCGCGACGGCTGGGAGGACGAGCATCGCGTGGACAGGCTGGCCGAGAGCGCGCTGCTGAAGAAAGCGGCGAAGGAGGCGGGCGAGCGCCTGCCGCGGCAGAAGGAGGCCGTGGAGCGCTATGTGAAGGCGCTGCACGAGATCGAAGCCCGGGACGACCAGAACCTCGACGCGGCGGCGAACCTGACGGGCGAGATGCTCGGCGAGCTCTACGTCATGAAGGACGACGTCTACGCGCGCGATCTGCGCGAGCTGGGCTTTTACCTGGGCAAATTCATCTACCTGTGCGACTGCTATGAGGACGTCGAGCGGGATATCAGGAAGAAAAACTACAATCCGCTGATTTCACGGCGTACAAACGGGACGTTTGCCGCAGACTGTGAGCAGATGCTCTCGGATATGATGGCCCGCGCGGCGCTGGCGTTTGAGCGCCTGCCGCTGCTTGAGGACGCGGAGATCATGCGCAACATTCTCTATTCGGGCATATGGCTGAGGTTTGAAAACGCAAGCGAGCGAAGAAAGGCGAAGAAGAAGCAATGACGGATCCGTATCAGGTGCTGGGCGTTGCCCCGACGGCGACAGACGACGAGGTTAAAAAAGCATACAGAAGCCTGTGCAAGAAATATCACCCCGATGCGAATGTCGGCAAGCCGGACGCTGCGCAGGCGGAGAAGAAGTTCATGGAGGTCCAGCAGGCGTACGAGGAGATCATGCACAGGCGCCAGGGCGGCTCGGCGCGCGCGGGAAGCGGCTACAACGGCACGCAGCAGCAGCAGCGTCCGGGCGGATACGGCGGATACGGCGGCTATGGCGGCGGCTACGGACAACAGGACGATCCGTTCGCCTCGTTCTTCGGCGGCTATGGGTATGGCCAGCAGCAGCAACAGCAGCAGGACGCCGATATCGAGATGCGCGCGGCGAAAAACTACATCGACACGGGGCACTATGCCGAGGCGCTCAACGCGCTCAACAGCATGCCCGCCGGGAGGCGCGGCGCACGCTGGTATTATCTCAGCGCGCTGGCGCAGTCCGGCCTGCACAACAACGCGCAGGCGATGGAGTATGCCCGCCAAGCGGTGAGCATGGAGCCGGGCAACGCGCTGTATCAGCAGCTGCTCAGCCAGCTGCAGGGCGGCGGCACATGGTATGGCGAGCGCGGCACGAGCTACGGCCGCCAGACCTACGGACAGCCCAACCTGTGCTGCACCTTCCTGGCGCTGCAGATGCTCTGCACCTGCTGCAGCGGAGGGCGGATGATCTGTTATCCGTGGTTCTGCTGCTGAGAACGCAGCTCACTAACCGGCCTCGCGCCGGTTTTTCTGTTGTACAGGGCCTGACACAGGCGCATCGGCTGCCGGGCTGTGCGCAGGAGGAAGCGCATATCGTACGTACGATTTTTGCAATTACGCCATATGGATTGTTTTCCTGCGGGCGAAAAGCCGGTACAATATGCGCAGAGGTACGAAAGAAAGAGAGGCGATTCCATGCATCATCGGCTGGCAAAGGCGCTGCTTCGGGACATTTATCACCCCGTGAGCGCGGCGGTATCGATCGGGGAGAAGGAAGAAATCCTCGGCGTCCATCTGTTTGACACGGAGTTCGGCGGCGATCGCATGCGCGTGGAGCCGGGCGCGAAGGAGCTCTGGCTCATCAGCCACCACGCCGACGGCTGCCCGACGCTCTACGAGGCGGACCTGCAGAACCTGCGCCGGCTGCGGCGGCTCGCAGGCGGAAGGCGCGTGCGCGTGTTTCTGTCGAGCGAGGACGACCCGTGCCGGGAGATTGGGCTTTCTCAGGAGGTGCTGGATGTGCTATAATGGGCGCATCAACGAAGCTGGAGGAAAGCAATTTGGGAAACAGGGCGAATCGCGTAGGCAGACCGGCGCTGCTCATGCTGCTCATCGCGGCGATGGCTCCGCTGGCCGGCGCGCTCACGCTGACGGTGCAGAGCGAGCGCACCCTGCGCACGGCGCTTGACGGGCGGCGGGAGCGCGTGCAGGAGACGCAGGTTTCCGCGTTCTCCCTGCGCGAGCAGATGGGGATGGAGCAGACACGCGCGCGCGTGCGCGGCTGGCAGAGCATGGTGGAGAGCGAGACGGTGACGACGTCGACCCGGCGCGGCAGGCTGTCCGCGGAGCTGTTTTCGCCGCTGGGGGATGACGGCAGCGCGCCGTGGGCGCTCGTGCTGCACGGCGGGCTGGGCACCGATCACAGTCAGGTGCTGGACGTGGCCTGTGCGCTGTCGCTTCAGGGCTATCGGGTGCTCGCGCCGGATCTGTACGCGCATGGCCAAAGCGAGGGCGAGACGGCCTCGCTGGGCATTCGGGAGACGGAGGACGTGCTGGCCTGGATCGACTGGATCATGCTGGAGGACCTGGATGCGCGCATCGTGTGCTTCGGCCAGGACGAGGGCGGCGTGGCGGCGCTGCTGGCCGCGGCCGAGGGCCTGCCGCCTGCCGTTGCGGCGGTCGCGGCGGACAGCGCCTATGCCATCGTGCGGGCGCGGGTCTGCGAGCTGCTTGCGGAGACGGGCGCGGGCGGGCTGAGCGGGCGAAGGCTTGATCTGGCCTATCGCCTCACAAACGGCGTATCCATCGAAGAGGGCAACGTGGCGGAGAGAATCGCCGGGGCGGACGTCCCGCTGCTGCTGATCCACGGAACGGGAGACGCCGACGTGCTGGCCTGGCAGAGCGAGGATATCGCGCAGGCTGCGGGGGAAAACGCGCAGCTGCTGCTGGTGGAGGGCGCGGGGCACGGGATGGCGCGCTGCCTTGAGCCGCAGACCTATTACGACGCGTTGCTCGACTTTTTTTAGGCGGCGCTTTCTCCATAACGAACGACCGCGGAGGACGTCCTCTGCGGTCGTGTTTTTATGATTTGGACTGTTTTCATCGCATGCCCGGCCTGATCGGCTGGGATGATCTTTACATACCCATTTGTGTCTGAATTCTTACTATACAAGTATCAGCTAGCCGCCTGGCTTCCGGTCAGATCTGTCACCATGTTGATCCGCTCCCAGGGCATGTCGGAGGAGAGAAAGCCGAAGTGCCCGTAGGCGGCGGTTTGCGCATAGATGGGGCGGCGAAGCTGGAAGCGGTCGATGATGGCCTGCGGGGTCATGGGGATCGTCTCGCGCAGCATCCGGGCGATCACCTCGTCCGGCACGCTCCCGGTGCCGAAGGTATTCACGTCGAAGCAGACGGGCTGCGCCAGCTCGATGGGCATGGGCATGAGCGCGGCGTCTCGTCGCAGGCATAGCCGAACATCATGCCCTGATCGCCCGCGCCCAGCGCCTGCCCGCCGCCCTAGCGCTCCTCCAGCGCGCGGTTGACGCCCATGGCGATGTCGGGGGACTGCCCGTGCAGCGTGACCTCGACGGAGAGCGTGTTCGCGTCAAAGCCGTATTCGGGCTTGGTATAGCCGATCTCCCGCAGAACGTCCCGCGCGACGGCGTTGTAATCCACGACGGCCCTGGTCGTCACCTCGCCCATGATGCGCAGCGCGCCGGGCTCGCAGGTGACCTCGCAGGCGCATCGGGTATCCGGATCCTGCGTTAGCAGCGCATCGGGGATGGCGTCGGCCACGCAGTCGCAGAGCTTGTCCGGGTGGCCCTCGGTGACGGATTCGGAGGTAAAGAAATGGCGGCTCATGATGATTGCTCCTTTGGAAACGAAATGCTGGTCAGACAGGGGGAATACCTGTATTGTACAGAGCGGGTTTGCATGTTTTGATGACGTCATGTTTGTGAAATGTGAAAATGCTTCCCGTCACAGCAGCGGCGAGAGAACCTTCATGATCTCCGCGGGCAGCCGCTGCCAGAGCTTCAAAGCGGCTCTTTGCGGCGTGATCTGCTCGGATTGGGCGAGCGTCTTGAGAAAATCCGCCTTCATGTCGGGAATGCAGGAGACGCCGTACATCCATGCCGCGCACTCAAAGTGATGGACCAGGGAGCGGTAATCGAGGTTGATGGTGCCGCAGACGGCAAAGCGGTCGTCGCAGACGAAATTCTTCGCGTGGATGAATCCGGGGGTATACTCGTAGATCTGCACGCCGGCCTCCAGAAGCAGGCGATAATTGGAGCGCGTCATGAGGAAGACCGCCTTCTTGTCCGGAATGTGCGGCGTGATCAGCCGGACGTCCACGCCCTTCTGCGCGGCCATGCGCAGGGCGTTCATCAGCTCCCGGTCGCAGATGAGATAGGGCGTGGTGATGTACAGGTACTCCCTGGCGGCGTTGATCATGTTGAGGTAGACGCATTTGCCAATATCTTCCGGGTAGAGCGGCCTGGGGCCGTCCCCGAAGGGAATGACATAGCCTGCGCCCTGCGCTTCTTCTTCGCCGTTGCGGAAGTACCGCGCGCCATCCAGCGGCTCGCGGCTCTGCATGTTCCAGCTCGTGACAAACAGGGCGGTCAGGCTGCGCACGGCGTCCCCCTCGAGCCGTACGGCGGTATCCTTCCAGTGCCCGAAGCGAACCCGGGCGTTGATGTATTCGTCCGCCAGGTTGATGCCGCCGGTGTAGCCGATGGTGCCGTCGATGACGGTGATCTTGCGGTGGTCGCGGTTGTTGTGGATGTGCGAGAGGATGGGCGTGAAGCGATTGGACGGCATGCAGCGGATGCCCTCGCTGCGCAGCTGCGCGTCATAGTGCTCCGGCAGGGTGGTCATGCAGCCAAAGTCGTCGTACATCAGGCAGACCTCCACGCCGGAGGCGGCCTTTTCGCGGAGGATCGCGTGGACAGGGTCCCACATCGCGCCCTCCTGAATGATGAAGTATTCCATCAGGATGAATTCCCTGGCCCCGCGCAGGTCGCCAAGCAGCGCGGCGTGAAAATCCTCCCCGACGGGGAAATAGGTCGTTTTCGTGTTGCCGTGACAGGGCATGCCGGCGGTGCGGAACAGATAATTCGCCTGGGCATACGCGTCCATGCTCTGCTGCCTGAGCGTCTCAAGGGCGTGCGTCTGCTGCATACAGGGGCGCAGGGCCTGCTTCGCGGCGTCATAGCGCAGGGCTTCCTTCTTGGAGCTTTCGGTGCTGGAGAGCAGGATGAACACAAAGGCGCCGAGCACGGGCAGAAGAAAGAGGAGAATGATCCACGGGAGCTTGAACTCCGGAATTTCGTCGCGATTGATGATGTACAGGAGGACGCCGATGTGGAAGATCCATGCCAGGACCGCGAACGGAAGAAAGGAATGATAGAAGACGATAAAGACGGCGAGCAGCTCCAGAAACTCCAGCAGGATGCAGAGCGCAGCCCAGAGAAACCTGGAGCGGAGAATGCGAAGGATTCGGTTCATGCTTTTCCCCTCCTGCAAAAGGGCAGCCGCAGATTTCCGCCTGCGGCTGCCCTGTGTATGGAATCAACGATGGATGGCTTTTTCGGATTACGCCGGATTGCGGCGGCAGAGCGGAAGAAGCAGGCGGAATGCGCCGTCCAGCACAGGGCCGACGGCCTTGTTGACCAGCACCATGGCATAGCATAGTGGGGTGACGCCGCTTGCGCCAAGCAGCATGCGCTTCATGGTCATTCGGCTTCTTCCTTCCGCTCGCTGTCGCCGGATGCATCGCTCCCGGCAGCGGCTTCCTGATCTTCGGGCTTTTTTTCCGTGAGGAAGGCATTCACAAAGCCGCTCTCCACGCGCTTGTATTCCCCGACGACGGTGTCCTCGATCTTCTGATAGGTGCCGACGACGGCATTCTCGATCTTCTGGTAGGTGTCGATGGCCGCCTGGCCGATCTTGCCGACCTTGAGCGTGGGCGGATTTTCGCCCGTGGGGTCCTTCTCGAGGAAG
>JBJEUH010000103.1:0-4171 GCA_051883735.1 Candidatus Ventricola sp. | reverse complement strand
TGCCCTCCGGGTATATGCGGCCAATGGGTGGCGGGGGCAACCGCGCCGCCTGCCTGATGCGAAGGAGTGCGAAACGAGGACGGGACACGACAGGTGTCTGGTCTTTGTTTGGCGCTCCTAATTTTTTGCCTGCGTTTTGTCCCTGACGAGTTGCAGGGATATGAGTAAACAAGGAGGAGAGAAAACCATGTCTGACAAGAAACGTTTCCTTGACAAGGACTTCACGCGCCGTCAGTTCCTCAAGCTCTCTGGCAAGAGCCTGGTTGGCGTGACGATGTCCTCCGCGATGCTCTCTACCCTCGGTGTGACTGCCTCTGCTCTGGCCGAGGACAAGGTCAAGGTCTGGGCGTTCCCGCAGGGCCTGCTCGTGGTCAATCCGGACCGCTGCGTCGGCTGCCAGCGCTGCGAAATCAACTGCACGCTGACCAACGACGGCTGCTGCTCCAGCTACATCTCCCGCGTGAAGGTCACCCGCAACCTGTACTCCAGCCGCAACGGCGAGGGTCTGTATACCGAAAACAACTGGACCTATTTCCCGGATACCTGCCGTCAGTGCGAGGACCCGGCGTGCGGCAACGCCTGCCCGATGGGCGCGATCTACGCCGATCAGAGCGGCATCCGCAGGGTGGACGTCGAGAAGTGCGTCGGCTGCGGCGCGTGCACCGCTGCCTGCCCGTGGCACATGCCGACCGTCAACCCGGTGACCAAGAAGTCCTCCAAGTGCGTGATGTGCGGCGCCTGCGTCGAAGGCTGCCCGTCCGGCGCGCTCTCCATCATCCCGTGGGACAAGGTTTCCGCTGCTGCTCAGGCGATCTGATCGCGGCGACAAGAATAATCAGAGGAGGAATTCACAATGTCTGTTAAGAATGGCATCAACGGCTGGGCCGGTTCGATCCTGCGCATCAACCTGACCACCGGTACGATTACCACGGAAGATACGCTCCCGAAGTACAAGCCGTATATCGGCGGCATGGGCCTTGGCTACAAGGTCATCTGGGACGAGGTCCCGCTCGACGCGGATCCGCTCGGCCCGCAGGCGAAGGCCGTTTTCGCCGTCGGCCCGCTGACCGCCTCCGGCGTGCCGTGCTCCGGCCGCATGAACATCTCCCTGTTGTCCTGCTGGTCCAAGGGCTACTCCATTCTGGACGCGCACATGGGCGGCCATATCGCGCATGCGTTCAAGTACGCCGGCTACGATGCGATGATTCTGGAAGGCCAGAGCGACAAGCCGGTCTACATCAAGATCGACGACGAGAAGGTCACCATCGAGGACGCCTCCCATGTCTGGGGCAAGGGCACCTTCGAGACCAACGCTGTGCTCTCCAAGGAGAACGGCGACACGTTCGACGTGGCGTCCATCGGCCTGGCGGGCGAGAACCTGATCCCGATGTCCACGATCATCACCTCCTTCGGTAACTCCGGCGGCGCCGGCATCGGCGCGCTGATGGGCTCCAAGAAGGTGAAGGCGATTGTCGCCCGCGGCACCGGTGCGGTGAAGATCGCCCGTCCGCTGGAGGTCAAGCTCCTGTCCAACTACATGATCAAGGATCTGGTCGGCGGCAACAATAACCACAACGTGCCGTCCGTCCCGCAGTCCTGGTCCGAGTACACCGCCACCAGCAAGAACCGTTGGCAGGGCGGCCCGGGCGTCACCTGGGACAAGGCTCCGCATGGTCCGGTCGACACCGGCGAACAGCCGAGCGGCGTCATCAATGTTGCCGCGATGCGCTGCAACAAGGGCGTGTTCGACTTCGGCGCTGTGGCGGAGAAGTACACCGTGAAGCAGGGCGGCTGCTCCTCCTGCCCGGTCCGCTGCTACACCGAGTATGAGATGGACCCGCTGGCCGATTACGACCTGCCGACCCACGTCTCCAACACCTGCATGCCGATCATCTCCGGCACGTCGATCTATCCGGAAGGCGTCCATGACTTCGTCGATGAGGGCGATGCCAAGATGATCCTCGGCGGCGCGATGTCCCGTGCGCAGGACGAATACGGCGTATGGTGCAACTACGGCAACCTGTACTCCGATTTCTACCGCACCTACACGGACGGCATCTTCAAGGAGCACATGACCGAGGAGGAGTGGAACTCCGTCAACTGGCAGTACATGATCGACGGCGATCCGCGTTGGTGCCAGGAGTTCTTCCGCCTGGTGGCTGAGGGCTTCAGCGCGTTCGGCGATCTGGGCAAGGGCAGCTACTATCTCTACTCTGCCTGGGGCCTGGACGACGCGACCAAGAATTCCGCCGGCAAGAACTACTACGATGAGGTGAACGGCAAGAACACCAACGTGACCTACAACGGCTATCCGAAGCACCATTCCTCTGAGGATGCCTGGCAGTCCGGCCTGCTGTTCAACTCCATGTACAACCGCGACTGCATGATCCACCACCTGACCAACTTCTGCCGCAGCGGTTCTCCGTATGAAGAGGTCATCAAGCCGGTGCTGGAGGGCTTCTTCGGCGAGGGCTGCGTGGATGCGCCGAAGGCGTACACCCCGATCAACGAGAACAAGGTCAAGCTGGCGAAGTGGGCGTTCAACGGCAAGCAGTGGCACGACTCCTCTACGCTGTGCAACTGGATGTACCCGATGACCCTGTCCACCTCCAAGAAGCGCGGCTACAAGGGCGACCTCGATCTGGATGCGAAGTACATGAGCGCCGTCGTGGGCGAGGAGTATACCCGCGAGAGCATCGAGCATGACTGCGAGCGCATCTCCAACCTGCTGCGCGTCATGACCGCGGTGTCCTTCAAGCTGAACCTGGGCAGCACCAACCTGCGCAAGGATCACGACGCGATTCCGGCCTGGGTCTTCGACAAGGAGCCGGACTTCAAGGCGTTTGAGCAGGGCACGGTCAAGATGGATCGCGAGGACATGGAGAAGGCGCAGACGATGTTCTACGAGGCGATGGGCTGGAATCTGGAGACCGGCATCCCGACCCGCGAGACCCTTGAGAAGTTCGATCTGGCTGACTGCGCGGATAAGCTCGAGGAGCTGGGCTTGATCTGATTGCAAAAGTGTGATATCCTGACATAGGAATCCGGTGGGAGGAATCGCGTGATTCCTCCCACTTTTTCGAGCTATGGAGAATTGCGCAATATTATGTGCAACGAGCACCGAACGCCTTGGTTTGATGAGGCTGTTCGGGAGAGAAAGAGGTGTTCGCTTATGCTGTTTGGACGTCGTAAGCCCGGCTTTTCCAAGGAAGTTGAACTGAGGCCCGAGGATATCTCGGAGGAGTTTTCCGACCTCAACGATCCTGCGCGGCAGGACGCCAATCCGAAGACCGAAAAGAAGGAGATGGGCGATCGCGCGCAGGCTGTGATTGACGGTACGGCGGTCAGCGCCGCTGCGCAGAACGAAGAGGGCGCACAGAAGGTCGATATTTTCGATTACATGGATTCGCTGCCGGAGGTGGAGGACCCCTTTGAGCCGAGCGAGAATCCGATCATCGACGACCCGAACGAGGAAAAGGAGACGGATCCGCAGCTCACGCAGGGCGAGGTTCTGGCGGAGTACATCCGCGAGCGCACACGCGCCGTGCAGCTGACGCCCAGAAAGCCGCTTGCAGAGGAGGAGCCGAATCTCGACGCCATGATCGAGGAGATGCGCGGTCTGGAGTCCTGCAAGGACATCCGTTCCGTCAAGGGGCAGAAGGACGAGTATTTCTACTCGGACGAGATCATGGCAAACAATTACGCAATGATCGCGATGCTCGTCTATGAGAAGGACATCCCGCATACGATCGCGCAGATTGTCCGCCACAACTGCAAGATCTATCCATCCCCAACGCCGAAGCAGTACTTCACGCGCCATCCGTTCTACTATACGAATCCGCAGATTGACCACGCGCTGCACATGATCGAGCAGAACGAGGCCTACAAGGACATCAAGAAGCTCGAAACCTGGAATCACCAGACCTACCTGTATTCCGAGGACATCATGAGCTACAAGTATGCGTATGCGCTGGCCGACGATGCTGAAACCGACGAGGGCGACCGCCGCTGACAACACGCGCCGGTGATCAAAACCGGCATGCTGCCGGCGGTATCGCTGAAAAAGCTCCGTAAAGCATGAAGCTCTGTGCCCGAGCACGGCACTGTACGGAAAGTTTTGCATAACAAACTCCATGCACAGAAGTGCACGACGAAGAATGAAAAGAAAGCG
>JBJEUH010000102.1:0-4182 GCA_051883735.1 Candidatus Ventricola sp. | reverse complement strand
ATACGGGCATGAGCGAGCCGATCGCGCTGAAGTCCGGCCAGACGCTCCTGAACATTGACGTGGGCCTGACGGATTACGCCAGATAAGAAGAGCATACCCAAACAGCCCCATACAGACCGATGGTCTGTATGGGGCTTGCTGCAATGTGCGGATATTTTCGCAAACCGTATTGACAGAAGCTGGAAGACGCGCTATACTTCAACTGTACTACTCGTACTAATACAGATCAAACGGAAAGGAGGAAAGAGGATGTTCCTTGTGAATCCAAAGAGCAAGCAGCCGATCTATGAACAGCTGGTGGAGCAGCTTCGCAAGCAGCTGTTTCTGGGCGTTGTTCAGGCCGGACAGGCGCTGCCCTCTGTGCGGCAGCTGGCGACCGAGCTGGGCATCAATCCCAATACCATTCAGAAGGCGTATCGCCGCATGGAAGCAGAAGGGATGATCATTTCAGTACCGGGAAAAGGCAGCTTTATCAGCGATGATCTGGCTGACATGCTTAAGAAACAGCGCGACGAGCAGCTGGAAAAGACCAGAATGCAAATCAGCACTTGCCGCGATATGGGTTTGGATAAACAGGTAATCGAGAAACTCACAGACGAAATATACGGGGAGGGGAACCCATGCTGATGGTGAAGGCGCTCAGCAAGCGCTTCGGGACGAAGCAAGCGATTGCCGATCTTTCTCTTACGTTGGAGGAAGGGCATATCTTCGGGCTGCTGGGCACAAATGGAGCGGGAAAATCCACGCTGCTGCGCGTGATGGGCGGCATTCTGCGCGCCGATACGGGAAGCGTATGCCTCGACGAGGCGTCCGTCTATGAAAACCCTGCGGCGAAGCGGAAAATCTGCTATCTGAGCGATGAACCGACCTTTCTGGGGAGCGCCAGCCTGGCCGAAATGGGCCGGATGCAGGCGGCGTATTATCCCGAATACAGCGAGAGCAAGCTGCAAGCGCTCTGCGAAAGGTTCGCGCTGCCGATGAACGAACGGATCACCAGCTTTTCCAAGGGCACGCAGAAGCGCGCGCAGATCTGCCTCGGCCTCGCGCTGAACCCGCGCGTGCTGCTCTGCGACGAGACCTTTGACGGGCTGGACCCGGTGATGCGCGACAGCTTCAAGCGCGTGCTCAGCGAGGAAACCGTGGACCGGGGCCTGATCACGGTGCTGGCCGGACACAACCAGCAGGAAATGGAGGACATCTGCGACAGCGTGGGCTTCCTGCACGAGGGCAGGCTGGTGTGCAGCGGCGATCTGGATGCGCTGCTGGGCGACGTTCACCGCGTTCAGCTGATTCCGACCGACGAGACCACGGACGAAGCCCTTGCGGCCCTCAGGCCCCTGCGCATGCAGCGGCAGGGCAGGCTTTTCATGCTGACGTTCAGGGGCGACAGGGAGCAGCTTGAGCAGAAGCTCTCTGCGCTTGAGCCGCTGTTCATGGAATTCCTGCCGCTCTCCCTGGAGGAGGTCTTTATCCTGGAAATGGAGGATCGTGGATATGCGCAGCAATAAAAGCAATGCGACCCGTTTTCTGCTCAGACGTCACCTGTTCATCGGCGTGATCGTCTTCCTGATTGCATGTTACATGATGCCCGTGTGGGGGCTTTCCCATATTCCGTATGCCGGAACGCTGGCCCGGGATCCTTTGGCGTCGGGGGAGATGGCGGCGGAGATCGCGAAGACCGTCTCCACCCTGGTGCTGACCGACCCGCTGAATCTGGAGATGATGGTGATCCTCTACGGCGGGCTGGGCTTTCTGACGGCGATGATGCTCATGGGGCATCTGTTCAGCCGCAGGCAGAGCATGCTGCAGGCCGCGCTGCCGGACAGGCGCGAGACGGATTTCCTGCGCCGCTGCGTCGGCTATGGGGTGCTGTGCCTTGCGCCGATCGTGATCAATTTCCTGCTGTATCTGCTGGTGGTGGCGGCAAACGGCCTGCTGAGCTATGTGATGTGGGACAGGCTGCTGCCCAAGCTCGGCATGCTGCTGCTGATCAATTTCTACGGCTTTGCGATGGGCATGCTGTGCAGCGTGCTGACGGGCACCTGGTGGGCGGCGCTGCTGGCCGGCGCCGTGCTGATTGTGGGCCTGGAAGGGCTTGCTGCGCTGTGGTACTGCGTTGCAGGGCAGTATCTGCACACGCTGGTCGGCGAGAGCTTTACGGACCTGCTGCTCCGCCTGTCGCCCGCGTACACGCTGTACAAGGGCTTCTACCGCCCGGCGGAATACGGCTGCTGGCCCGGCGTCATCGCTGCGGTGCTGGCGCTGGTGCTGAGCCTTCTGCTGTATCGCGTCCGCAGGACGGAACGGGCTGAGCGGACGTTGGCCTTTGACGGCCTGCAGCCG
This sequence comes from Candidatus Ventricola sp., assembly GCA_051883735.1. Lineage (GTDB taxonomy): Bacteria > Bacillota > Clostridia > Christensenellales > Aristaeellaceae > Ventricola. The sequence continues at coordinate 1,839 of JBJEUH010000102.1, read as the reverse complement.
GTGCTGAGCGCGGTGCTTTCGCTGCTGGGCGGCACCATTCTGGGCATGGTACTCATGCTCTCCTTCACCACGGACATCAGCCTCGTCGTCGGCATGGTTCTGGGCGCGGTGCTGACCTTCTGGGTCTGCCAGATCGTGTTCGCTCAGCGCCTGTGCGGCATCCTCAGGCATTGGGCCTTGCCGGCGGCGTCCGCTGCGGTGCTGGTGCTCGGTTGGGCGGTGCTGTACACCGATGCGCTGGGCTATGACCGCTATCTGCCGGCGCGCGGGGAGCTGACCGCCATTTCCTACGTCCCGAGGGGATATGATTCGGGCGAGCGCATCACGCTGACCGGAGAAGAGGCCCTGGACGCCGCATACACCTGGTGCACGCTGATGCAGGACGAGGTGGGCGACTACGACAACGGGACGCCCGCGAGCACCGCGTACGGCGGCAGCGATGTGATCGTGACCTACCAGATGGCCGGTCGCAGGGTGTATCGCCATTATCCCAACAATGCCATGCGAACCGAGGCACAGGACAGCCTGAAGCGCATTGTCGGGAGCGACGATTACAGGCAGAGCATCATCAGCCAATACCAGCTGGATTCCGGATGCGTTTCGCAGCTGTACATCAATACCGTAAACGACGTCATGGATCAGGACGCCTTCTTTGAGAAGTTCAATGTCCGCATGCTGTACAGGACCTATGAACGCCCAAAGGACGGCGTGGTGATCGATCTGCTGCTGGAGGCGCTGAGGCAGGATATCCTCAACCGCTCGCTTGAGGACATCCAGGAAAGGCCCCTTCTGAATGTCAACCTCTATATTGAGCCGCAGGATTCGAGCGCGTGCTATGAGCAGATGTACATTTATCCAGGGGATACGCATTTCCTGAGCGCTCTCTTTGGCGAACAGACGGAAGAGGTGGTGCGCTACGCATCCGGCGGCTATGTGGACAGCGAGGACATCGCCGTGCTCAAGGTGGACTATACGCAGTCCTATGCGGAAATCCGCCAGCTCGGAACGGATCTGCGGGACATCGTGAAGTCGGTCACGCTTGCCGGCACGCCGCAGGAAGCCAGGCAGTGGATGGCAAAGGCGCAGGAAACCTCAGCGGATCAGCGCTACTACATGCCATACCGCGAGGATCAGCTGCTCAAGCGTCTGCATATCTACCAGATGAGCACGGTGGAAAGGTATGCGCATTTCTACGGCTACAAGGTGCCGGAGGACAAGACGGAGCTCTATGCCAATCCCGAGATTCCGGTGATGATGACGCTGGACTATGTCGGGGAGGACTGACAAAACCGACCGGCAGCATAAAATCCCCTTGCAGACCGATGGTCTGCAAGGGGATTTGCTTCTTTAATAAATAGGAGGATCAGAGCTGCACCTGACCAGCGACGGCTGCGGCGGCGTCCGCCATCAGCGGGTTGTCCACGGTCTCGATCAGGCCCGCGTCGCACAGGGCGGCGGCGGTGGGATCAAACGGCAGCTGCGCGAGCACCGGCAGGCCAAGCTGCGCGGCCTCCTCGGCGATGCGGGACTTGCCGAAGAGCTCGATCTTCTTGCCGCAGTCCGGGCAGACGGCGTAGGCCATGTTCTCCACCAGACCCAGCACCGGGATGTTCATCATGCCGGCCATGTTGACGGCCTTGCGCACGATCATGCCGACCAGATCCTGCGGGGTGGAGACGACCACCACGCCGCTAAGCGGGATGCTCTGGAAGACGGTCAGCGGCACGTCGCCGGTTCCCGGAGGCATGTCGATCACCATCACGTCCAGCTCGTCCCAGAAGACCTCCTCCCAGAACTGCTTGACCGCGCCGGCGATGACCGGGCCGCGCCAGATGACGG
>JBJEUH010000101.1:0-4199 GCA_051883735.1 Candidatus Ventricola sp. | reverse complement strand
CAGCCGCGCGCCGCCGGTGGCGGATGCAGCGCGGCTGGGAACGCCCGGGAGCGACGTAACGCAGGATAGCTTTTGCTGGGGCTTTTTCATTTGGGCCAGAAAACTTATTTATCCAGATTATTTCCAGCCAACGTGCATACATCGTACTTGGGACCGAAGCCTGCCGCCGCCTGTGGCGGATGAAGGCAGGCGGAGCGTCGGGAATCGCAAGGAGCGGCAGCATGCCGCGACTATGCGAGTTCCCCGGGCCGTAGCGAAGCCCGCGCTGAACACCCGGGAGAGCAGGGCGCTGCCGGCTTCCATATAAAAAAGCGTCCTGTTCGCGACAGGACGCAAAAGAAACGCATATCAGCCATTCGCATAGATCATCCCGAAAGTCTCATGGAAGCGCTTGTGGGCGAGCTCCATCGCCTGCTCGGGCGAGAGCGTGCCGCTGCAGGCCTGCAGGACGCTGTTGCCGATGATGTTCAGGAAGGCTCTCTCGTTGAACGGCGTTTCGACGTGGGGCGGAACCCGCCTGCCGCGCGCGGCCGCAAAGCTCCTGTTCACGTTTTTCAGCCAGGGATAGGTGTTGATGATCTCGTAATTGTTGTAGGATTCCGCGCAGGGGGAGACGCCGCCGAGGAAAGCGGAGGCGGAGGAAATCGGCTCGCTGCAAAGCCAGCGGATAAAGCTCAGGGCCAGCTCGGGATGCCTGGAGAGCTTGGAAATGCCCAGGCAGCCGCCGCCGATGACGGGCCTTCCGCCGGGAATCAGCGCATACCCGATGGAATCGCGGACCCTCGACTGATAGCTGACCAGAGGAGAGGCGAAGTTGTTGTAAATGAGCGCCATCGCGATATCGCCGCCGGCAAAGGCGGAAACCGTATTGCGCCACCAGGTCGAATAGTTGGGATCGGCGTAGGGGCGCGCGGCGAGCAGCTGCTCGAGGGCGCGGACAAAATTGGGCGCGCGCATGTCCACCCTGCCCATCTCGTCATACAGGTTTTCCTGCAGGGCGAACAGGCGCTGAAGGTATTCGCTGGACGCGACGGCAATGGAACCCACGGTCAGCGTCGTGCCGTACTTCACGGGGGAATCCGGATTTAGGCTCCGCGTGAAGAAGGACGCGGTTTCATTGTATTCGTCAAAGGTTTTGGGGACGGTCAATTCGCGGCCGAACCGCTCGACAAACATCCGGCGGATCATGGAGTTGGAGAAGAGGTCCCTGCGGTAGTACAGCATCTGGGTGCTGGGCGAGAAGGGCACAGAATAGAGCGTGTTGTTCACATAGGAATAGGGCGCAACGGTGCCCTTGAGGAACGTGGAAAGAAATTCGGTCATCGAGGGATCGATGTCGGTCAGGGGCATGAGCAGCTTGCGGGCGAAGAAGGAGAGCATGGTCACGTCGATGCGCAGCACGTCATAGCATTCATGCCCGCGCATGCCGCTGGCAAAAATATCGAAGATCTCATCGTAGGAGAAAATCGAGATGTTGACCGGCACGCCCGTCTGGTTGGTGTAGAGCTTGGCGATGTGCTGGAGCGTGTAGGCCTCGGGGCTGTCCAGCGTGATGACGTTCAGCGTCTGCCCTTCTGTGGGGAAGACTGGCGGCGGGCTGAACGCGCGGAAGCCGTTGTTCGGTAGGATCTGCTCGCCGGCGGGCGTCTGCGACTCGATCTGGAGGATCAGCTTCTTGGCGGTGGCGTCGCCCAGCAGGCGATAATTCAGCTCGTACTTGCAAAAATCGCTCTCGGGCAGCGTGAAGAGCGGCGAAAGCGTGTAAATCCTGGGCAGGTCGGGGCTGCTGAAGCTCTTGAGCAGATTGCGCGCCACCTGCGCCAGCTCCATGCGCGAGCAGACGACGGCGTCGGCGCAGCTGAGCTCCTGGCTCTCCAGGATGCTGAGCTGCTCGCTCTGCTTGTCCGTCTGAATATGGGTGATCCGGGCCGGAGCGCCCCGCATGGCGGCCTGGAAGCCCTCGCAGAACTCGGCCGTGCTGGAGGCCCAGAGGCTTCCCGTCAGCAGGACGACGCTGGAGCAGCGGTCCTTCCGGACCTGCTGAGCGATGCTGGAGCCCGCCTGCCGGTAGTCAAAGCCGATGAAATCGGCCACGAAGGAGGGTCGGTGCTCCACATAGATGACGGAGGTGCTCTTGCCGAAGGGGACGGACATCATGTGCTGGCTGCCCGCAAAGACGGCCATGGCGTCAATGCCGTCCTTGAGCACATCCTGCTGAACGGCCTCCTCGGACTGCTGACCGTCCAGCTCGGAGGAGAGATACTGGCGAACGCGGTATCCGTGATTCTCCGCGTAGGTTTTGAAGCTGATGTAGAAGTCGATCGGGCGCTTGTCGCGCAGGTTCGGCAGGATCACGCCGATGAGCCGGGAGCGCGTCTGGCGAAGCTGCTTGGCCTGCTCATTGGGAACATAGCCGAGCTGCTCGCAGGCGTCAAGGACACGCCGGATCTTGTCGCTGCTGACGTTGCCGCGGCCGTTGAGCACGTTGGACACCGTACCCTGCGCCACGCCTGCGATTTTTGCGATGTCCTTGATCGTTGCCATGCGTTTCACGTTCCTTTGCTTGCTGTCTGATACCCTATTATATCAATAAAACACCGCGAACACCATACAAAAATCAAAAACAGAAGAGCGTTGTGCGCAGGGGTGGGGAGGCGCGCCGGGGGGCTGAACCTGGATTTCATCAAAAATTGACATGAATTTTGGTTGACATCGCACGAATAGGCTGGTATAATCTTAGCCAGAGGGGAAAATGAAACGATTCAATTTCAAATGGCGCGCATGCGCCGCGTCTCGACGGTGGTAATCAGACCCGGATGGAGGCCTGAATATTGCAATATAAAGAAAAGGAGACCTCAACATGAAAAAACTGGTAGGAACCCTCTTGGCACTGGTCATGGTCCTCAGCCTGATGACTGCGGTTGCTGAGCCGCTCAATCTGACCATGTACTTCCCGGTCAACGTCGGCGGCAGCGCGGCTGCGCTGATCGATGCGATGACGCAGGACTTCAACGCGGAGAACCCGGACATCCATGTCGACGCCGTGTACACGGGCAACTATGACGACACGGTCACGGCGATTCAGAGCGCCATCCAGGGCGGCAACGCGCCCGACCTGTTCGTGAGCCTGGCGACGCAGCGCTTCACCATGGCGGACACGAAGATGGCCATGCCGCTGGACGACCTGATCGCCGCCGATCCGGAGGGACAGACGTTCATCGACGACTTCATCGACGGCTTCATGCTCGACTCCTACGTCGACGGCAGCATCTATTCCATCCCGTTCCAGCGCTCGACGATGGTCATGTACTACAACAAGGACGCCTTCCGCGAGGTGGGCCTCGATCCGGACGCCCCGCCGACGACCTGGGACGAGCTGGTGGAGTACGGCCTCAAGCTGACCAACGAAAACCGCAAGGGCGTCGGCCTGGCGCTCAACTCCGGCTCTGCGCAGTGGGGCTTCACCGGCTTCTCCCTGCAGAACTGCACCAACGGCGTCGGCCTGATGAGCGCCGACGGCAAGGAGGTCTACTTCAACACGCCGGAGAACGTCGAGGCGCTCCAGTTCTGGCTCGACCTGCAGAACAAGTACGAGATCATGAACAAGGGCATCGTGCAGTGGACCGATCTGCCGACCCAGTTCCTGGCGGGCGAGGTCGCGATGATCTATCACACCACCGGCAACCTGACCAACATCAAGAACAACGCCACGTTTGACTTCGGCGTGTGCTTCCTCCCGGCCGGCAGGCAGTGGGGCGCGCCGACCGGCGGCGGCAACTTCTACATCACCAACGGCATCTCCGAGGAGCGCCAGCAGGCTGCCTGGAAGTTCATCAAGTTCTGCTGCTCCACCGAGCGCGCTGCGCAGTGGTCCATCGACACCGGCTATGTGGCGACGCGCGAGTCCTGCTACGAGACCGATCTGCTCAAGGACTACTATGCCAGCTTCCCGCAGGCGCTGGTCGCCTATGAGCAGCTCCAGTATGCCCAGCCTGAGCTGACGACCTACTCCGCCGCCGAAATGTGGCGCATCCTGAACGACAACATTCAGGCCGCGGTCACCGGCGAGATGACGGCCGAGGAAGCGCTCGAGGCTGCGCAGGAGCAGGGCGAAGAGCTGCTTGCCGATTATCAGTAAGCCGCAGAGGATCTGACGGCGGGGCCATGGGCCAATCCCGTGGCCCCGCTCATTCTGTCTA
>JBJEUH010000100.1:0-22227 GCA_051883735.1 Candidatus Ventricola sp. | reverse complement strand
AAGCGCTTTGTCGATCCTGTTGTTCCCCTGCGCATGGTTCAGCGAAAACAGAATGGAATGATACTAATTCGCAATTAAAATGCTTAACAGAGCGCATCAGATTTTTTGCTCTGACGAAGCCGAGTGAAGTGAGGCGTACTGGAGGTACGTTGAACGGAACGAGGCAAAGTCAGGGCGGAAAAGACGATGCGCGGATTAAGCCATTTTAATAAGAATTAGTATGAACATGATGAATCGCAAAAGGACGTCCGCCGCACCCCTGTGCAGCGGACGTCCTGATTTGTGATGCTCTGTGATGCCCAGCAATGGCTTACTGCGCGATGGCCGCAGCCGCGTTCTCGCCGGCAAGGCGGCCGGAGGTCAGCGCGAAGCCCAGGCCGGTGCCCTCGATGTTGACATACGCCGCAACGCTCATGCCGGAAACGTTGTTGCCGGTCGCGTACAGACCCGGAATCACGGTGTGCGCGTCGGTCAGAACCTCCAGCTTCTCGTTAGTGTTGACGCCGCCCAGCGCGCCGAGCACCGCGTTGTAGCCCTTGGTGACATAGAACGGGCCCTCTTCAACCGTCCAGAGCAGATCCTCGGCGCTCTTGAAGAACTCCTCGTCCTTGCCCGCGGCGACATAGCCGTTGTAGTTGGCCACGGTGGTCTTCAGGTCCTCCGGATCGCAGCCGATGAACGCCGCAGCCTCGTCAAGCGTCGCCGCCACGATGCCGTCGCCGGTCTCGGCAAGCACCTCGAAGTCGGCCAGGAAGTCGTTCTTGTCAATCGGCGCGTGGTAGATCGTGTGCTCGCCGTCGGCGTCCAGCATGCCGTTCTGATCCCAGTAGTGAATCCAGGAGCCGGTGTTCTCATAGGAGGCGTCCGCCCAGCGATCGACGGTCTTCTCGTCCACGATGGTGTAGGCAAAGCCGCCCTGCGCCAGCACGGCGCTGGAGTATTCGACGGTGTCCTTCAGCAGGTCCTCGTTCATGAAGCGCTTGCCCTGGTTGTTCACCCAGAGGCACGGCGTATTCATGGTCAGCTGCGTCGCCACCTTGATCGCGCCGCCGTCCGGGCCGGAGGCCGCCTTCGGGCCGACGCCGTGGTTCATCGTCAGCAGCTCGCCCTTCGCAGCGCCGACCTCGTACATCATCGTCAGGCCGGAGCCGTCGCAGCCGCCCATGACGGAGACATTGTCATACGCCGCGCCGAGCGCCTCGCGCATCATGTCCTCGTTGCCGGCGAAGCTGCCCGTGGCCACGATCACGGCCTTGGCGTTGATGGTGAGCTCGCCGCCGTCCGCCTTGGTGGCCACAGCGCCGACCACCGCGCCGCTCTCATCGGTCAGCAGGCGGGTCGCCGTGGTGTTCCAGCGGATATCGACGTCGTTCTTCTCCAGGTATTCCCCGATGTGGACGAACGGCTGCGCGTTGTTCCAGCGGTGATAGATGATGGTCTCATCAAAGTGCGCCACCTGCTGCGCCGTCTTGGAGAGATAGAAGGCGACGTCATGCGCCAGCATGTATTCCACGGTGTTCTTCGCCTCCGCGACGAAGGTGCGGATCAGCTTCGCATTGCCGAGCATGTTGCTCTGCTCGATGAACTTGTTGTACCAGTATTCCTCGTCGGAGCCCAGGTCGTCGCCGTAGCGCTCCTTCTGCAGGCTGGTGCCGATGGCGAACATGCCCTGCGCTGCATTGCCCATGCCGCCGAGCATCGCGGAGGAATCGATACCGATGACCTTCGCGCCGTTCTCCGCCGCGGAGAGGGCGGCCACCGAGCCGGACGCGCCCATGCCGATCACGAGCACGTCGCAGTCCGCCGTCTCGTCCTCGCCCTTCGCGGCCTCCTCCTTCTCAAAGGAAAGGCCCGCCTCGGCGCAGGCCGCAGCCGCCGCCTCGATCACCGCGTTCGAGGTCAAGGTCGCGCCGGCAACGGCGTCCACATACGGAGTCTGCGCGTCCACGATGGCCTGCGCCAGCTCCGGCATGGCCGCGCCGCCGAGCGCCGGCGTCTCGCTGATGCCCTCGGCGGTCACAGCGGCAATCCTTCCGTCCTCAACGGTCACCGTGACGGTGACCTCGCCGCCAAAGCCCTTGGCCGCAGCGACATAGCTGTCCGCCTGCGCGGCGACCGGCAGCGCCAGCAGCATGCAGGCGCACAGAACCAGGCTGATGAAGTTCTTCATATGCTTCATTCTCCTTTACTGGGCGGTTTGCCCGCCCGACTTGTGCGTATGTTATCACAATCACAAGGAAGAAAAAAGCCGTTTTGCGCCGTTGGTCGTTTTATGTGTCTGGTTGGCAGTCCCCATCCAGCGCCACCGGCAGCAGGACATTGACAATAAACAGACTTTCCTGCACGCTGACCGTCATGTCCCCGCCCAGCCTGCGCGCCGTCTCCTGCACGTTGCGCAGGCCATAGCCGTGCGCGTCGGCGTCCTCCTTGGTCGTGAGGAAGCCGTCCTCCGCGCTGCGCCTGCGTTCGCCGGCAAAGCGGTTCTCCGTGCGGATGAGCAGCAGGCCGCCCTGGCAGCCCGTTCTGAGGACGATCTCCCTCGCCGCGCCGTCCTCCAGCGCGCCGACCGCCTCGATCGCATTGTCCAGCAGGTTGCCGTAGATGGTGCAGATGTCCGGCGTGCTCAGCTGCCGCAGCCCATGAAGCGCCTCCTCCGCGATGCACGGAATCAGCGAGGCGTGAATGCCCGAGCACTCGTCCATCTTCCGGGAGAGCAGCACGTCCAGCGCCTCGCAGCCCGTGATGCCGAGCACCGCAATCGGCTTGAACGCGGGCTGCAGCCGGGCGACGTAGGCCTGAACGTCCCGGTTGTCGCTCATGGCGGCGATGGTCGCCAGGTGGTTGCGCATGTCGTGCGCCATCCTGTTCATCTCGTCGATCTTCTGCTTGTGCTCCTGCATCTGCATGCGCTGGTACTCCAGCGAAAGCCGCTCGCGCGCCGCCTCCTCGCGTTCCAGCATCGCATCCAGCGTCCTCTCGTTCAGCACGACCATCATCAGCGCCAGGATGCACATGACGAAGTTGAGCATGCCGCCCTCCTGGGTGATGTCGGTGTTGTCGATGGCAAAGGAGCGGTACTGCGCGAACTTGACATAGATGTACGGAAGCGCGGGGAGAAAGACGGCGGCGGTCTGCTGCGCCGTCAGCTTGCGCAGACGCACCCTGCACACCATGCCGCGCAGGCCCAGCGCGAGCACGAGCGCAATCAGGCCCACCAGCAGCACCTGAATCACCTTGTCCGCGGGATTCAGGCTGTTTTTGATGTCGTGAAGATGCGGCAGCATGTCCAGCACGGCTGTTTTGGCGATATCCATGCACAGGTGGAACACCAGCGCCAAATACAGGCTTTTCACAGGCCTGATCCGCAGCAGGACGGCCACCGCAGCCGTCACGACGCATTCATGCAGCAGCACGTTGCCCAGCATATTCATGCGGCGCTGGGTGAGCGAACAGGCGCTCAGCGCCAGCACGCACGCGATCAGCGCGCCCAGCTGCCGCGCGCGGCGGCCGCCGAACCGGCTTCTCTCCGTCCGCAGCAGCGGCTGCAGGAAGACGCAGAGCAGGCCCGTTTCCATCAGCCCGAAGCCCAGAGAGAACAGTGCGGCGAGCGCCGGCGATTCAAAATCAAAGATCATAGCTGTTCCCCCAGATAATCGGTCAGCGCCTGAATGAATTCCTTCTTCTTGTGCCGGCTGACCGGAATCGTATCCCCGCCGACCTCCAATTCAAGGCCGTCCATGCGGCGGACATGGGCCAGGGACACCAGAAAGGCATTGTGCGTTCTGAAAAAGCGCCGCTCAGGCAGCAGCTTTTCCAGCGCGGCGATGGTCATGCGCAGATCCATCGTCTCCCTGAGCGTGTGCAGCCGCAGCTTGCGCCCGTAGGTTTCCGCGTACAGGATCTCTTCGATGGGCACGATCAGCACCTGATCCTGCGCGCGGAGCGTCAGCGTCTTCTGCCTGCGCTGCCCTTTGATGCGCTCCGCCTTGCCAAGCAGCTCGCCGATGCGCGCGCAGCTCACGGGCTTCACCAGAAAATCCAGCGCCTGCACGGCATACCCGTCCAGCGCCCGGGAGACCAGATTCGTGCAGAAGGCGATCAGCACGTCCTCGTCCCTCTGCCGGATGACGCGGGCCGCCTCCATGCCGCTCATCCCCGGCATGTCGATGTCCATCACAATCAGATCCAGCGCCGAGGTGTCCGCCCGCACGATCTCCTCGCCGCTGGCATATTCCTGCAGCTCAATCTCCACGCCATGCTGCTTCGCCGCTTCCTTCATCTGGGAAGCCAGCCACTTGCGCTGCGGCGCTTCATCCTCCACGATCGCGATTCTCACAGGCAGCTCCCCTTCCCGTCAGCCCGCATGTCCGTCTCTTGGTTTCCTGCATTTCTTCATCCACATGATTGTACCGCATCGTCAGAAAAATTGCAATTCCCCCGGCGTCAGGCCGGCACGGCGGCGCGCGGTTCACGCCCGGCAGATGGAAAAAAGGCGCTGTCTCAGGCCGGCTGAAGCCAGCCATGAGAGGCAGCGCCTTTCTGCGCGGCATGAAAGCAAAGGAGGAGCCGGTCGCCCGTTCCTCCCCTGTCGTTCAGCATTTTATACCATTCTCAGATGAGAATGACACAAGATACGAAGCGAATTTTCATTCTGGTTAACGCGAATGAAACGAGGCGTAGCGGCGCTGCGTTGAGTGAAATGAACGGACGCCAGAATGGAAAAGACGCAAGCAGATGTGTCAGTTGAATCTGAGGATGGTATTACTCCTTGACGCCGCCCAGCGCGACGCCGGCGATGATGTATTTGCTCAGCGCGAAGTAAACCACGAACAGCGGCAGCACCGTCAGGGACAGCGCCAGATATACCGTGCCGTAATCCGTGCGGAAGCGGTCGCTCTTGAGCAGGGAGACGAGCATCGGCATGGTATACTTGTTCTGTGAGTTGATGAGCATCGTCGGCTCAAACAGTTTGTTCCAGCTGGCTACGAAGGTGAAGATCGCCTGCGTGGCCAGGGCCGGCTTCATCATTGGCATCGCAATGGTGTTGAACGTGCGCAGCTCGCTGCAGCCGTCGATGCGCGCGGCCTCCAGAATCTCCAGCGGCAGGCCGGCGATCATGTACTGGCGCATGAAGAACACCAGCGACGGCGAGGCGATGGCCGGGACGATCAGCGGGATGTAGGTGTTGACCAGGTTCAGCTTGAACATGAAGGTGAAAAAGCCAACCATGGACACCTGCGTCGGAATCATCAGCACGACCATGATGAACGTGAAGGCCAGCTGGCGCCCGCGGAAGCGGTAGACCACCAGGCCGTAGGCCGTCAGCGTGGAGAAGTACAGCGCCAGCACCGTCGTCCAGGTGGCGATGAACAGGGAGTTCCACATGCCCTGCAGGACGTTGAAATTCTGGCGCTCATTGAGCGTCTTGAGGTTGATCAGCAGGCGGTCGCCGGGGATGAGGCTCATGCCCTGCTGGATGGCGTAGTTGTCGCGCGTCGCATTGACAAACATCACAGCAAAGGGCAGGATGCTCATCAGGCACAGCACGATGCAGACGATGTAGACGACGCCGCGCTCCATCGCAAGGCTGCGGCTGTAGCTGGAGTTTCTACTCATGCTCTCGCCTCCTTGCGCGCCTTCTTCAGGGCCTTGCGCTCACGAGCTGCGTCCCTGTCGCGCATGACGTAGAACAGGATGATGCTCAGCATCGCCGTCACCAGGAACAGCAGCACGGACACCGCCGCGCCGCGGCCATAGTCCTTTGTGCCCGTATAGACCAGCTCCATGATGTACATGGTCACGGTCATGGTCATCGCCTTGGCCGGGGAACCCTGCATCTGCATCATCTGCGGGATGTCGTACATCTGCATGCCGCCGATGAGGCTGGTGATGAGCGTGTAGAGCAGAATGGGCTTGAGCAGCGGCAGCGTGATCCTGGTGAAGATCTGGTTCGGGCTGGCGCCGTCCACCTCCGCCGCCTCAAACAGGCTGGGCGAGATGCCCAGCATGCCGGCGATGAGCACGATCATCGTGTGTCCGTACCACATCCAGAAGTTGATGAATGCGATGATCAGCCGCGTGTGCCAGCCCTTCTCCAGGAAGTAAATGGCCGTCAGCGCGGCGGTGCCGGAGTCGGCGTAGAGTGCCTTGTCGATCACACCCAGCTGCGCCAGCAGCGAGTTGATCGGACCCTGCGGATAGGCAAACAGCGAATAGAACAATACGGAAATGCTGGCGGCCGTGATGATGTTGGGCATATAGATCATGACCTTGAAAGCGCCCTGACCGCGGATTTTCAGCCGCGTGTCGGTGAACCACTTGGCCAGCAGCAGCGCCAGCAGGATTTGCGGAATGAAGTTGATGAGCCACATCACCGCAGTGTTTTCAAACGCCTGCAGCGTGCTACCCTTGACCAGCACATTCTTGAAGTTCGCCAGGCCCACGAACGTCGGGCCGACGACCTTGTTGGTGCCGGTGATCATGTATTTCTGGAACGCCAGATAGATGGTGTTCAGCAGCGGATAGGCCTGGAAAACCAGATAGATCAGGAAGAACGGGGCGATAAAGAAATAGCCGTAGCGGGACGTATCCACGCCCTTGGCGTGCCGCCTTTTCGACGCTCTGTTTGTCATGCGATTCACGCTCCCTCAAGCCGTGCGGCAGAATTCTTCCTGCCGTGTAAAATAGAGGGGAGGCTCCCTGAACCCTCAAGGAGCCTCCCCCGTCAATCCTGTTGGACTGGCCCGCAGCGAGCGGGCGCTGGCGAGTGAATCGTCTGATTACTCGGCGGTCAGCTCCGGATACATATCCACGACAGCATCCTTGAAGTCCTGAATCGCGGTCTCGTAATCCTTCTCGCCGGAGGCGTAGGCGTTGACCTCAGTATCCATGCAGATGTTGATGTTCTGGTCGTAGGCGCTCATCGCGGAGATGTCGATCAGCGGGGTCACGGCCTGGAACAGGCTGTAGTGATCCTGGCCGCCCAGGAAGTCGAAGGCAAAGCCGGCGTCGATGATCGCCTGGATCGCCTCGGTGTTGTTGACATAGTCCTTGGACTTGAGGCAGTAGTCCTGCATGGAGCCGGTCTCGATGGTGAAGTACTCGATGATGTCCTTGGCCAGCGCCTTGTTAGAGCAGGTGGTCGCGGCGGTCAGCCAGGTGCCGCCCCAGTAGTACGGCTGCGGGCCGTTGACGGCAGCCCAGTCGCCATAGGTGCCCTCGCCAGGCTTGGAGCCGCCGGAGTTGCCGACCATCGTCCACTGGATGCCCCAGGTGGAGAAGAAGTAGCCCATGATGGAGTCGTTGCCGACGCCGGCGTTCCAGGCCTCGGTCCACGGGGTCGCCATGGCGGTGAGGTTCTCGTCGCGCAGGGTCTTGGCAAAGTCGAAGTACCACTTGACCTGGTCGTCGATCACGAGGTTGTACGCCTCATCAACCCACGGGGTGGAGCGTACCGTGCGGACAACCTGCCACACGTCGCCGTTGGACGGGATCAGCTTGGTCGCGCCGGCGGACTTCTCGTTCACCTCACGCGCGGTCGCCAGGAAGGTGTCCCAATCCTTGACCTTCTCCTGCATCTCCTCCGGGGTCTTCACGCCGAGATACTTCTCAGCGAGGCTGCGGCGATAGAGGAACAGGCCGGGGGCCGCCTGCCAGGAGGAGCCCTTGATCTGGCCGTTGCTGTCGGTGGCGACGGTCACGGTGTAGGGATACTGCTTGGCCAGCTGATCCGCCGTGATGCCGATCTCCTCGAGCGGGAGGGTGTAGTCGGAATCGACATACTTGAGCGCGTAGTCCGCCTCAATGAGGAACATGTCGATATGCTCGCCGGCAGAGAGCGCCGCGTCCAGCTTCTGCTGATAGACGCCGTTGTCGTTCGGGTTGACGACGAACTCGATCTGGTCGCCGTTGGGCAGGGTCATGGTGCCATCCTCCGCGACGGTGCCGCCGACGGCCGGAATGTAATAGTTCTGGAGCATGCCCTTGAACTCATCGTTCCAAGCGTAGATGACGAACTTTTCACCGGTGGCGGGGACATCAAAATCGGTGGTGTAGGCTTCCGCCATCGCGGGAACCAGAGAACACACCATCATGATGGCCATGATCAGAGCAACGAGTTTTTTCATGAGTGTTACCTCCTTTTATTGATCATCCTTCTCGATAGGGTCCTGGAAGGAGAATCTGTTTGTCATGCGCCCACGGGCGCGGGGCCGACCGTCTCGCCCGCAATCAGATGGCAGGGAACGGAGACGGTCTCCTCGAAGGTGGTGCGGGGCTGCTCGATGAGGTGCACGAGCTTGCGCGCGGCGGCCGCGCCGATGGCGGCGGTATCCTGCGCGACGGTGGTCAGCCGGGGCCTGCACATCTGTAGCAGCGGCACGCCGTCATAGCCGGCCACGGAGATGTCCTCCGGGATGCGCAGGCCATGCGCGCGGATGGCCTCCATGCCCCCCAGCGCGGCGTAGTCATCGGACATGATGATGCAGGTCGGGCGCTCAGGCAGGGCGAGCAGCTGCTCGGTGGCTGCGCGGGCGGCAGCGGGATTGTGGTAGATGCTGTGCACGAGGTACTCCTCCGGCACCTCGATGCCCGCCTCGTGCATCGTGCGCAGGAAGCTGGTCAGGCGCACGGCGGTCACGGAGGCGCTGGTGCCCTGAATGTAGGCCACGCGCCTGTGCCCCATGGAGAGGATATGCCGCGTGAGTTCGGTCATGCCCTGACGGTTTTCGGATTCCACGCAGCTGTGTCCGTGAAAGACGTGGTCGATCGTCACCACCGGCAGCGGGCCGGAAACCAGCTCGACCACCTCAGGGTCCTCGAATTTGGAGCAGACGATGCACACGCCGTCCACGTTGCGGTAAAGGCAGTGCTCCAGGTACGTCATCGGGCTGCTGCCCAGGTGGTGGGTGATGAAGGCGATATCGTAGCCGCGGCGCTCGGCCTCGGATTTGAAGGCCTCGAGCACGGGCGAGAAGTAGTTGTGGGTCAGGCCGCCGTCATCGGTGTCAAAGAGGACGCCCAGGTTGAACGTGCGACCGATCTTCAGCCCGCGCGCCAGGGCGCTGGGGCGATAGCCCAGCCTCTCGGCGGTGGCGCGCACGAGCGCGCGCGTCTCGCTGGAAACGTCGGGATAGTCGTTGAGCGCCTTGCTCACGGTGGAAACGGACAGCCCGCAGGCCGCGGACAGCTCCTTGATGGTCACGGCCATGGGGTGCACCACGCTTTCCAATCGATCTAAAACGATTTCGTGAACTCATTATACGACGGTTCGCTCAAAATTGCAAGCCCTATTTTCATAAAATGTTCAATTTTTTTCCTGCTCCTCCAGCTGATTTTCTGAAAACATTCCGCGTTTTCAATAAAAACAGGCCACTTTGCCTCAATTATTCGAATACGTTTTCGAAAAAATGCGCCAAATCCGAGAAATACCCCTTGCTTTCGCGGATGGAATGCGGTATAGTTGGTAAAAACCCGACTGTCGCGCAGGCACAGTCTAAATCGTTTTCGATAAATCCCGGGCAAATCCGACGGATTTGTCCGATCAAGGAGGCGAATACGCCATGGAGTATGGCCATTTTGACGACGCGGCACGGGAATACGTGATCACCCGGCCGGACACCCCCTCCCCCTGGATCAACTATCTGGGCAGCGAGGCGTTCTTCACCCTGATGTCCAACACGGGCGGCGGCTACAGCTTCTATAAGGATGCGCGCATGCTGCGCATCACCCGCTACCGCTACAACAACGTGCCCACCGACGCCGGCGGGCAGTACTTCTACATCAAGGACGGCGACGCCGTCTTCACCCCGGGCTGGATGCCGGTCAAAACCCCGCTGGACGCCTACGAGTGCCGCCACGGCCTGGGCTATACGACGATCACCGGCGAGAAGAACGGCCTGCGTGTCCGGCAGACGGCCATGGTGCCGCGCGGCGTGGACGCGCTGGTGACCCGCGTGGAGCTCACCAACCGGACGGACAGAAATAAGGAAGTGTCCCTGTTCAGCTTCGTGGAGTTCTGCCTGTGGAACGCGCAGGACGACGCGACCAACTTCCAGCGCAACTTCTCCACCGGCGAGGTGGAGATCGAGGGGAGCGCCATTTACCACAAGACCGAGTACCGCGAGCGCCGCAGCCACTACGCCGTCTACGCCGTCAACGCGCCGATCGACGGCTTTGACACCGACCGCGACAGCTTCCTGGGCGCGTACAACGGCTTTGACCACCCCTCCGCCGTCTTCGAGGGACGCAGCCGCAACTCGGTCGCCAGCGGCTGGGCGCCCATCGGCAGCCATCATCTGCACGGCACGCTTGCGCCGGGCGAGCGCGTGAGCTTCGTGTTCGTGCTGGGCTACTGCGAGAATCCGCAGGACGAGAAGTTCTCCGCGCCCGGCGTGATCAACAAGGCCCCCGCCTATGCGCTGCTAGAGCAGTTTGCCGGCGAGGCGCAGTTCGAAAGCGCGCTGGCGCAGCTGCGCAGCTATTGGGACGAGCTGCTCTCCACCTGTCAGGTGCAAAGCGGAGAGCCCCGGTTCGACCGCATGGTCAACATCTGGAACCAGTATCAGTGCATGGTCACCTTCAACATGTCGCGCTCGGCGAGCTACTACGAGTCCGGCATCGGCCGCGGCATGGGCTTCCGGGATTCCACGCAGGATCTGCTGGGCTTTGTGCACCTGATTCCCGCCCGCGCGCGGGAGCGCCTGCTGGACATCGCCGCGACGCAGTTCCCGGATGGCAGCGCGTACCACCAGTATCAGCCGCTGACCAAGCGCGGCAACTTCGACGTCGGCTCCGGCTTCAACGACGACCCGCTGTGGCTGATCTTCGGCGCGGCGGCCTACATCAAGGAGACGGGCGACCTGTCCATCCTCTCGGAGAGCGTTCCCTTCGACAACGACGAGTCGCTCGCCCAGCCGCTGATGGAGCACCTGCGCCGCAGCTTCCACTACACCCTGGAGCACCTGGGGCCGCACGGCCTGCCGCTCATCGGCCGTGCCGACTGGAACGACTGCCTGAACCTCAACTGCTTCTCCGAGACCCCGGGCGAGAGCTTCCAGACCACGGCCAACTTCGAGTCCGGCGTGGCGGAATCCCTGTTCATCGCGGGCATGTTTGTGGGCGTCTGCCCGGATTACGAAGCGCTGTGCCGCCTGTATGGCTGGCAGGAGGAGGCCAACGCCGTCGCCGCCAGCAAAGCCGCGATGGAGAAGGCCGTGCTCGAGCACGGATGGGACGGCGCCTGGTTCCTACGCGCCTACGACGCGTTTGGCCACAAGGTCGGCTCGCACGAGTGCGACGAGGGGCAGATCTTCATCGAGCCGCAGGGCTTCCTGGTGATGGCCGGCGTCGGCGTGGAGCAGGGCTACGCGCAGCAGGCGCTTGATTCCGTTCGAGCGCATCTGCTCGGCGAGCACGGCGTGGCGATTCTCACGCCGCCCTATACGCGCTATCACGTGGAGCTGGGCGAGATCAGCTCCTACCCGCCCGGATACAAGGAGAACGGCGGCATCTTCTGCCACAACAACCCCTGGATCACGCTGGCCGAGGCCGCGCTTGGCCACAGCAACCGCGCATACGACATCTACCGGCGCACCTGCCCGGCCTACATCACCGACCAGCGGCTGCACCACACCGAGCCGTATGTGTACAGCCAGATGGTGGCCGGCCCCTATGCGCCGCGCTCCGGCCAGGCGAAGAACTCCTGGCTGACCGGCACGGCGGCCTGGTCGTTCTACGCGGCCAGCCAGGGCATTCTGGGCATCAAGCCGGACTACGACGGCCTGCGCATCGACCCGTGTCTGCCCGCCGGGATGGACGATGTGCGCGTGACGCGCAGGTTCCGCGGGAGCACCTATCACATTCACATCGTCAACCGCGCGGGCGGTGAAAAGGGCCGTCTGACGCTGACGATGGACGGCGCGCCCGTGGAATCCGGCGTGCTGCCCGCGGACGGCGCCGCGGAGCACATCGTCGAGGCCGTGCTGGAATGAGCGGAACCGCGAGGCCGCAGCCGCGCCGGCGCATCGACGAAAGGAATCACTTTCCAAACCGACAGCAAAAGCGTACACCGTGAAATCGCAGCACGGTGTACGCCTTTCTTATTTCATAGAAAAGGGCCGCGCGGGCTGTTCAGCGCCCGTGCGGCTCTGCGGCTTCTTCCCTTTTTTCCTCCTGCGGGGGCAGGTGCTGCATCAGCAGGTCGTAGTAGGCCTCCGCCATCTCGCAGAGGTATTCCGGCTTCTTCGTCATGTCGCCGGATTCCGTCAGGCAGCCCGCCGCGCACATCGTGCAGACGTGGCGCTTGCTGCAGGTGCGGCAGCCCGCGTAGATCCGCATCTTGTCCACCTCCGCGACGATGGTCTTCCAGGCCTCGGCAAAGCCGTGATCAAGCAGGCTGACCTTCGGCCCCGGCATCATGCCGCAGGGCAGCAGGTCGCCGGTCCAGGCCATCCAGAAGCCGCTGCGGCCCGCGCGGCAGGTGATCGTATCGTCCGGGCGCGGCACAAAGCGCTCCGTGCGTGTCTTCGCCATCTTTGCTTCGTGCTCCAGCTGCTTCTCGCCGTAGCGGTAGAGAATCCAGTCGTGCTTGGCCTGCGCCGCCGCTTGGGGCGAGAGGCGCTCAAAGCGCTCGTTCTCCCGGCGGATGGGCGGGAACAGGTAGGCCGCCGCCTCGAGCGCGACGTGCTTCTGATGCGCGAGCTCGCAGCCGTAGCGGAGCTGGTCCACGTTGTCCGGCGTGATCGAATAGTTGAGGCGGTAGGGCACCTTGCGCTCCTCGAGCAGCTCGAGCGCCCGCATCAGCTGCGTATGCCCGTGCGGGTTGCCGCAGAGGCGCGCGTAGCTCTCGTCGCTGTCGCCGTAAAGCGTGATATTCAGCCTGCGGCACGGGCGCGCGGCCAGGAAATCCGCCATGTCCTCGTCGATCAGCGTGCCGTTGGTGTTGATCGTGATGAAGAAGCCCATGCCGGTCAGCTCGCTGTACAGCCGCCGGAATTCGGGATAGAACAGCGGCTCGCCGCCCGTCAGCAGCAGGAAGACGGCGCCCGCCTCCTTCGCCTCCCCCGCGATGCGCAGCCATTCGTCGCAGGAGAGCATCCGCCCCTGCTTCTTCATCTCCTCCGGATTCTGGCGGATGAAGCACATCTTGCAGTTCATGTTGCACAGCGGCAGCAGCTCCATGCTCCCGCCCAGCGGGACGCGCGCGAAATACGCCTTGTCCGCGATTCTCGTCTCTGCCGGGGAAATCAGATCGTACAGTTGCATAAGCCTCGTTCCTCCAGATACCGGCGCAGCGTATGGCAGGCCTCGTCGTTCATCGTGCAGTGCTGGCAGACGACCTCGACGTCCGTCACCAGCTCGCCCACCAGGCCGAGCGCGCGGTTGACGCTCTCCTCGTCCCAGGTGTTGACCGTGCATTCGCTGTACACGGCCATGAGCCGCTTCATCGGGCGCAGCGGCTCAATGAAATCCTCCGGGCTCTGGCGCACGACGACGATCGCAGCGATCGGGTAATCCTCGTTTTCGCATTCCTCCGCGCTGCCGTGGAAGGGATAGCCGCAGGCATACCAGGTGTTCCCCTTCTTCTGGACGATCGCCTTGTCGCCGTTGACGATGCGCCCCGGGGTCAGCTTTTCCCAGAGCTTGGCCTGCGTCGTCTTGCCGGTGCCGCTGGGCGCGCTGAAGAGGATCGCCCTGCCGCCGATCATCAGATAGCTGCAATGGAGGACGAGGGCGTCCGCCTCGAGCAGAAAGCGCTCCATGTGCACGAGGTTCCAGAGGCGGATATTGGGGTTTTGCCAGATCGAATGCGCGTTGACGAAGTCGATCGTCACGCCGCCGTCCCGGCGGACGGAGCGCGCGTAGACGGGCCAGCCTTCCAGAAACGTCGCCGTGTAGACGCGCACCTCATTGCCCTCCGCGTCCCGGCCGACGCGCAGGCCGTCCTCGCGGTAAAGCTCCTGCTCCGTCCAGTCCGGCAGCGCCTCCGCACAGCGAAGCGTCACGCTGACGCGCCGGCGGAAGGGCTCCCCCTGCCAGCAAAAGCGCTCCTCCTCCGGTCTCCAGCGCAGCGGCAGCTCCGAATGAAGATCAAACAGGGTTTCCCCCATCAGCATGTTCCCGGTCACGGTGCCTCCTTAAAAAAAGCTGCCTGCCTTCTGTGCTCACACAGAAAACAGGCGGCCATCATTATTATACTTGATGAATCAGAAACTGCTGGTCATAATTTTAACTATATCAGGCGACACAAATCCATAATGGTTCGCACCGCCGGTGGTGCTGCTGCTGCCACCGCTACCTCCGGGTCCATGGCCGCCACCGCCTGAGCTAGAAGTAGTACTCCAACCCCAAGTCATGAACCACGCACCAAGCCCCAAAATATCAAACGTCTGAGTCCTAGTTGGATTGTTAATCGTAACGTTATAATTGTCAATGATATCACCTAACGTATACGATTCACCCGCATCATCCGGCAGAGGTGTACCAACTTCATCAGCCTGATTATCGATGTAAACAAGCTTTGACGGCTCATAATCGCAACCAGTTGTACCCGTCGCAAAAATATAGTCGGTAGTAGACGAACCACTACGTAAGCAATCGACCTCCTGCACCGTCCACGATTCACTTACTTCACCGTTCCACTCACGGTCACACGACGCCACCGCAACGCTCGGAATGAATTTCTCCACATAGAGTTCCGGCTTTGTATACACCATATTCAAGACCTCCTTAGAGTCCAATGTCGTTTGAAACCCTCTTACTCCTCGCGGAGCACCAGTTCCCCGGCCTCCGCCATCCGCAGAAACTCGCCGACATCCCCAGCGATCTCGGCCTCCTGCTTATCGCAGGCCGCTGCGAGCTGCGCCGTCAGCTGGGCCTGCGTCTGCGGCCCCTCAGTGAGCAGCTTCCAGAGGAAAGCGCCCGTCTCGCTGAAGGTGACCATGCCGTTCAGGCGCTTCGTCTGCTCCCCGACGGGAACGGCGATGACCTCGCCGACGACCTCCCGGGTGACAAATCCGGGGTTGGCGCGATAGCGAACCTCGCCCTGCGCGCCGGGAGATTGAATCGTCTCTTCCACGGTCTCCTCCTCCTCGTGCACGGATGCGAGCCTGACATCCCGCCGCATATGGTTCAAAATATATAGAAGATATATTCTGTCCGCTTTTTTAAATATATTATACCACCCCACATTCTTTTGTCAAGCCTGATTTTTCAAGGGATTTCGGCCTCTGTCATCCCCGTTTCACGCCCACATTCCGTGCATTTAGTACAGTTTTTATGTATATAATGGATTCTTTCTTTTCTTCTGCTATATACGGTCGATTTCAAATATAATTCGGCGTTTTCACTTTCCATTTATCGACTATACTATGAAATTAAATTAAGTTTCCCTCCTTCATCCCTCCTGCCGTCTCCCCGTGCGAATTGCGTGTCTTTTGTTTCAAAGAGCCTCTGTGCTTTCGGCTTTTGTCAACAATGATTTTCCCTGCATCCGCACCGTCCTCTGTTTTTTGTGCAGAAAGGCCTTCCCGCTGGTTGATACATGCAAAAGGACCACCCAGGCTCTGTGATCAGGGCCTGGGTGGTCTTGATGGTTTCCTGTGCCGATTCTGATACAAGGGACCATTTATCGCCTTGATGCGGTAAGCGCCGTTGACAATGGTCAGCGAACGGCCATAGCGGCTGACGAAGCGATCATGCGGCTGCGCGTTCCTCCTTGCGCTTGTTGGAGGCGATCGCCCGGCGCTTGATCTGGAAGGCGTCAAACCACATGACCAGCAGCATGATCGCGCCCTTGGCAACGTACTGATAGTAGGTGTTCAGGCCCGCGAGCTGCATGCCGTTGGCCAGCAGACCCATGATCAGCACGCCGGCCACGCAGTTGGCAATCTTGCCCTCGCCGCCGCGCACGGAGACGCCGCCCACCAGCACGCCCGTCAGCACGGTGATCTCCGTGCCCGCCGCCGTGCCGGCCGCAGCCGCGCCGACACGCGAGGTCAGGATCACCGCGCCGATGCCGCAGAACAGGCCGGCAATGCCGCCGATTGCATACTTCATCGCGGATGTGGTCAAGCTCCTCACCCACGCGCACCATGCTGTCGTCGCGGCTGATGCAGTAGCGGAAGAAGCGCGCGAGGATCTCCGTCATTCGGGCAATCTCCCGCTGCTTGTCCATCAGGGCGCGGCTTCGGATGCTGTCGAGCGTATTGTAGAGAAAGTGCGGGTTGATCTGGTGCTGGAGAAAGGAGAGCTCCACCTGCCGGCGCAGCAGCGCCATCCGCTGCGAATCGTCCTCCCGCAGGGCCGAGGCCTCCGCCTGCCTCAGCCGCAGGCTGTTGCGCATGAACGCGTGCATTTTGCGCAGCTTCCGGAAGCCATACGCCTCCGCAGCGAAAACCGCCGCAGCTGCCAACCACGCGAGAATCAGCAGCGCCTTCATCGCTCACTCCCCCGCTTCATCCGTAGATCCGCCTGAATTCCGTCGGCTTGAGGCCCGTCTCCTTCTTGAAGAGCCTCGAGAAGTACTTCTCATCCAGATAGCCCACCTGAACGGCGATCTCCCGGACGCTGAGCGCCGAGCCGGAGAGCAGCTTTTCCGCCGCCTCCAGCCGCACCTGCGTCAGGTATTCGCTGAAGCCGCTGCCCATCTCATCCTTGAACAACCGGCTGAGGTACTTGGGCGAAACGTGAATCTGCCCGGCGACGCCCTCCAGCGAGAGCTGCTCGGCGTAGTTCTCCCGAATCAGCCGCACCGCCATCGCAATCGGCTTTCCCATCTTCTCATTCGCCTGCCGCATCAGCTCGTCGATATGCGCGGCAAGCGCCTGATAGAGGTTTTGTACGAGCTGGGCATAGCTGGAGCTGTTCACATAGGCATAATCGATGCGCTCCATCAGCTCCTGGCCCTGCGCCTGCGGCAGACCTGCGGTCAGCTCATTTTCCAGCGCAAAGAACATCTCCATCACGCCCCGCGGGCTCTGCTGAACCCGCTCCGCGAGACGCCTGTTCAGCGACTCCATCAGCCGCCCCAGCTCCTCCTTGCGCAGATAGCGCACACAGTCCACGATTTCCCTGCGCTCCTGCGCGGGCAGGAGCATTTCTCCGGAGAAGACCGCAAGGCCGGCAATCTGGCCGTAATCCAGGATGCCGTCCTTGCTGACGGTCAGGCGCGCCCATTCGGCGATGTGCGCCTCGTCCACCGCCTCGCACAGCTCCCGGATGGAATCATGCGCCGTGCTCACGCCGATGTGCAGGCGGAAATTGCCGAAGATCTCGCGCAGATTCCGCACGCTGTAATAGAACGCGTCGATCGCCTGCCGGACCTCCCGCCTGCGCTCCGGCGCATAGTTCAGCAGCAGGATCGTCCCCTTGTAGGTGCTCTTCCAGCAGCGCGCGACGTATTCGGGGAAGCTCTCCCTCATGCACTTTTCAATCCGGTCGCCGCTCATGGAGGCATTGCCGCCCATCAGCTCGCTCAGGTTGGAGAACACACACAGCGCCCGGTAGCATCCGGGTGCAAAGCGGGTCTGATACCGCGCGTTGCAGGTTTCCTCCGAGAGCAGATAGCGCCCGGCCAGCCTGCGGTCGTTGAGGATCACCTCGTCAAACAGGCGCTTTGTCTGCTCACGCTCGCGCATCTGGCGAACGCTCTCGGCCTCCTGGGTGTCGGCCTGCTGATGGCGCAGCTGATCGATCCGCCTGCAGACCCTGCCGAGCGTCTCGTTGAGCTGCCCCTCGTCGATGGGCTTGAGCAGGTAATCCATGACGCCCAGGGAGACGGCCGTTCTGGCGTACTCGAAATGGCGGTAGCCGCTGATGAGGATGAACAGCGGCGCAGCGCCTGCGCCGCGCACCCGGCCGATCAGCTCCAGGCCGTCCAGCCCCGGCATCTTGATGTCCGAAAGCACGAAGTCCGGCCGGAGCCGGAGGATGCTCTCCAGCGCTGCGCTGCCCGTCGTGCAGGTATCGACAATCTCGATGCCCAGCTCCTCCCACCTGCCAAGCTCCTCAATCAGGCGGATGATCTTCGCCTCGTCATCCACAATAACCGCTCTGTATTTCATAGCATCCGCTCGCTTTCTGCGCGCCGGCGGCCTCAGCCCGCCCCGGACACGGCTGTTCCCGAAGATCGCCGAAGTCCGTGTTGACCTCCTCGTCCTCTCCTTTTAAACGACTTCCCTGCCTGCGGCGCGAACAGCGGCCTGATGGCGTCACTCGTCACGACGGCTCGCAGATATCGTCGATCCATTCGAGCACCTCGCCGGGATAATCCGCCTCGCTGTGCGGCTGATCCCACATCAGCGCGTAATCCACCGGATGTCCGGCGTTTTGCAGCATGACGGCCAGCGTCATCGACACGCTCAGCGAGGTGTCCGCGTCGCTGGCGCCCACGCGAATGCGATAGTGCTTCGCCTGGGGATGCTTCGCGTCCGCCGCGATGAAGTTCAGCGGGTTGATCAGGGCGATGCGCCGTGCCAGCTCCTCGTCGCCGCCCACGTCAAAGGCCGGGGCATACTGCGCCGCCTCCTCCGGGAAAGCGCCGCGCAGCGCCTCGATGGCCTGTCCGATGACGGGATTGAAGTGCGCGAAGTCCGCCTGCGCGCTGCCGAACACCTCGTTTTCGCCGCTGTCGTTGGTCAGCTTGTCAAAGGAGGTGCAGGGCTTCATCCGGCGGCGATGCCAGAGCACATAGGTATCCAGATCCGAAACCGACGCGCGCTCGCCGTCCCATTGCAGCCACGCGCGCTTGTCCGTCCCCTGCAAGCGCACCATCGGCGGCTTCTCGTCGATAAACGCCTCTCCCCGCGCCGGGCGCGAAAGCAGCTCGCCCAGGCTCATGCGCGCCTGCGGCGCAGCGCCGACCTGCACGCCCGGCCCCGCATGGTGCAGCGCCTTCGGCGCATCCGGCTTCGGCGCGGGCGCCTCGTAGGTGTAGTGCCCGCTGAGATAGTCCTGCGCGGAATAGTCCGCAGGAAGCGCGCCGCGCTCCAGCCGAGAAAGAAAATCGGCGGCGGAATCGCTCAGCAAGCGCATCAAATACGCATAGAAGGAGCCGCTGCGCCCGTCGCGGCCGAGCGTCAGCGCCTCGCCCGTCTCCGGGCGGCGCAGGTTCAGGCTGTTCACATAGTCCGCATACCGCGCGGACAGCTCGGCGGAGAGCGCCTCCTTGAAGGGCGTCATGGTCTCCGCAGGCCCGGCGTGCGAGCTTTCGCAGGTCTTGTCCGCGCGGAACATCCACTCATAGGCCAGGTCCGCGTGCTCCAGATCGATGATCGGGCAATAGATCTGCGCGGCATACACCGCGTCGCTCTCGTCCATGAACGCACCCGCCGCCGTGAGATACGGATCGTACGCGGGATGATCCCCCGTGACCCCCAGCAGCGCGCTCATCGCGCCGCCGGCGCTCCAGCCCACGGAGATGATTCTGTCCCAGTCGCCCGGCAGCGCGGCGCGGTTGTGGCGCAGGAAGCGGATGGCCGTCTTGAAATCCACCAGCGTGACCGGTGCCTTGCCCGCGGGCCGCCCCTGCGCATCCCGGGACTCGCGCCCGCGGCAGCCGCAGGTCACATAGATCAGGCCGTGGCGCAGATACTGCTCCGCATAGCAGCGCGGTCCGCCCAGCCAGGTGTGCGGCATCTGCATGTAGCCGGCGGCGTTGTTTTCAAACACCACCGGCGCGCTCTGCGCCGTGTAGCGCTGCGTCCTGCCCTGCGGATTCGGCGTGCCGTCCGCGTTCATGTACGCCTCGGGTACGAAGATCGAGAGCCGCTGGAACCTCGGCACATCGGCCTTCTGCGTGTAGAGCACATCCTCCAGGCACCAGCAGTCAAACTGCGCGTCAAACGTCCATTTGTCCCGGCACTGCGCAAGCTCCGCCGTCCGGTTGACCACCGGCACATCCCGTTCCATTGAAATCATGGGCTTCCTTCCTTTCCATCAGGGTGTTCAGCAGGGCGTCGCAGCCCTGCAGAATTCCGTCGATTTGTGAGCGATCTATGCCGTCGTAGTGAATCCCTGCGCGCACGCACACGGGCGCATGCCAGCGCGCCGCCAGCGTCCTGGCCCAGCAAGCGCTGACGGCGTCGTCCCGGTGGTTCGGCCTCAGCAGCGTCTGCGTACTGCCGTCCGGCGCGGCCAGCGTCACCGCGCCCACATGGCTGCGGCTGCCGCCGAAAACGGACACGTCCCATCCCTCGTTAATGCGCACGGCCTCGGCGCGAATCGGCAGCCCCAGCACCCGCACTTCACATTCAAGGCGCATCCCGCTTGCCCTCCCAGCGGCAGAAATCCGCCGTCTCGATGTCCAGCAGATCGAGGATCTTGCCGGTCAGGTGGTGAAGCATCTGCTCCACGCTCTCCGGCCTGCTGTAACAGCTGATGACCGGCGGCAGCACGACGGCCCCTGCCTGCGTGATGGTCAGCAGATTCCGCAGGTGGATTTCGGACAGCGGGCATTCCCGCGGCACCACCACCAGCCGCCTGCGCTCCTTGAGCGTCACGTCCGCCGCACGCAAAAGCAGGTTGTCGCTGTACCCGCAGGCGATGCCGGCGACGGTTTTCATGCTGGCGGGCACCACGATCATCCCCCGCGTGCGGAAGCTCCCCGACGCGATGGCCGCGCCGATGTCGTCGTTGTCATGCACCGCCGCGCAGCAGGGCGCGAGGTCCTGCGCCGAGAGTCCGCACTCGTGGCGCAGCGTCATCGCGCCGCCCCGCGTCACCACCATGTGCACCTCCAAGCCCGCCGCATGCAGAGCGCGCACCACGTCCACCGCAAGCGGCGCGCCCGATGCGCCGCTGATGCCGACGATCACCCGATCATTCATCCAGCCACTTCCTGTAATCCAGCTCCATGAAGGGCGCGCGGCGGAAGCGATCCCTCAGATGGAAGAGCACGGTGCAGTCAAAGATGGTCTTTGTGCTCACCCCGACGTCCGGGATGGACGGGCTGTACGCCGGATTGCTGGAAGGATCCAGCGGATGGCAGCGCACGCCCGGGATGGCGATGATGTCCCGGTCGCCCTGGAAGCGGGTATTCATCGCCCAGAGCACGTCGTCGGTGTCGAAGATGTCCACATCCTCATCCACCAGAATCACGTGCTTGAGCTCCGGAAAGGCGGAGAACGCCAGAAGCGCCGCCTGCCGCTGCTTGCCCTCGTCGGTATGCACGGCCTTAACGCATTGGAGCACGGCCATGTACTTGCCGCCGCCTGCGCGGTGGGCGTACACGTTTTTGACCTTGCCGGGCAGCGCCTTGTCGATCAGCGAGAGGATGCTCGCCTCGGTGGGGATGCCCGCCATGTTCACATGCTCCTCGCTGGGGCCGATGCAGGTCTGCATGATCGGATGGCGGCGATGGGTCACGGCCCTCACCTTGAGCAGCCAGCATTCATGGCTGGCCTTGCCGTTATAGCCCGGGAACTCCGGCATGGCATAGCCGGTATGCGAGTTCTGGTCCTCCACCACGTGGTTGCTGCCGGGCAGGATCTCGCCCTCGATGATGTATTCCGCATTGGCGATGGCCGCCTCATTCACCGTCCTGCAGCGGCACAGGCGCACCGGCTCGCCGCGCAGCGCCCCGGCGATGGACAGCTCGTCAAAGCCCAGCGGGGTCGTCGGCGGCTCAAAGCAGGACGTGATCGGGATGGCCGGGTCCACGCCGATCGATACCGAAACAGGCAGCGGCTGTCCCAGCTCCGTCGCCCGTTCGGCCATCGCCCCGATGTGCCGGGAGCCGGGCTGCAGGAAGATGGACAGCTCGTCGCGGGACTGGATGCACATGCGGTGGATGGTCACATCGGAAAGGCCGGTGTCCGGGTGCGTGGCATAGCACATGCCCAGCGTGATGTACGGCCCGGCGTCCACCGGCGTGTTGGTCGGCGCGGGAATCAGGCGGAACAGGTCGAAGTCCGCGTCGCCCGCCAGGTGGACAACCTCCTGTGCCGGCGCGGGCTCGCTGGCGATCACGGGGGCGATGGGCTGCTGCACGCATTCGCACAGCAGCCTGCCCAGATCCTCCTTGGCGCAGCCCAGCATCGCGGCCACCCGGCTGCGGCTGGCCAGCAGGCCGATCAGCACGGATGCGTCCGGGTGGCCCTTCACGTTTTCAGACAGCATGGCCGGGCCATCCACGGTGGTGGGCCGCATGACGGTGCCGCCCGCGCCCACGTAGCGGTAAACGCCGGAAAGCTCCGCCGCAGGATCCACGGCGGTTCTGCTGCGAATCAG
>JBJEUH010000099.1:0-22475 GCA_051883735.1 Candidatus Ventricola sp. | reverse complement strand
CAGCCGCGCGCCGCCGGTGGCGGATGCAGCGCGGCTGGGAACGCCCGGGAGCGACATAACGCAGGATAGCATTTGCTGGGGCTTTTTCATATCCTATCGGGAAAGTTATATTTTCTGGTCATCCCAGCCGATGTGCAGCATTGTCGAGTCCGTGTTCGTGCGTGATTCCATATTGTCAGTCACTATTTGATGTGTTACAATCACATACAGATCAATGAAAGCTGAAAATCCATGAAATGCGTTGTATTTGGCGTCAGGGAAACCGATCGGGTGTATTGGGTTCCAACCGGGACATATCTCGTTGCGGCACTTCCATTGGATGGAGCTTATCGGCATCAAAGGAGTTTGGCTATGACCATTAACGAATACCAGCGGCTCGCCATGCGCACGCTCAATCCGGAGCTTGATCAAAAGGACGTGCTCATCAATGGCGTGATGGGCCTGTGCGGCGAGTCGGGCGAGGCGATCGATATCGTGAAAAAGCATCTTGCGCAGGGACATGCGCTGGATCGCGAAGCGCTCATTATGGAGCTCGGCGACGTGGCCTGGTATCTGGCGGAGACGGCGTATGCGCTGGATGTGCCGCTTGAGGAGGTGCTCGAGCAGAACATCGCCAAGCTCAGGGCGCGCTATCCGGAAGGATTTCGGACGGAGAAGTCGGTGCGGCGCACGGAGGAGCTGTGCATCGAGCGCGCGAGGCCTGAGGACGCAGACGCGGTGTTTGCGCTGTATCATTCCCTGATTGACGCGCCGTGCAGCACATGGAACGAGGAATACCCGTCCAGGGAGCTCGTTGACAGCGACGTCAGGAGCGGCAAAACGCTCGTCATGCGCGAGCCGTCGGGGCGGATCGTCGCGGCGATCGCGCTGCTTGCGCCGAAGGACGAGCCGGAATATGACGGGTTGGCGGCGTGGGACCAGGCGGTGACGCGCTGGACGATTCTGTCGAGGCTGGGCGTCGCCCGGGACCGGCAGGGCAAGGGCCTGGCCAGGCGCATGCTCTCCGCGGCGATGGACGCCGCGCGCGCAGAGGGCAGCGACGGCGTGCACTTTCTCGTCGCTGCGCGCAACCCGATTGCGCAGCGCTCCTATGCGAAGCTGGGCTTTGACGTCTGCGGAACGTGCGATCGCTGGGGTGAACGCTGGCTTTGCTATCAAAAACGGCTGTGAGCTTGCCTGCACCCCAAAACCATGGTATACTATAAAAACGTCTGAATAGGAACGGGTCAGTTATGCGACACGGTATACCGGTTGATTTGGAGGACAGGTTTCCATGCATATGCGCACAAAGAAATGGGCAAAGCCGGAGCTGGCGGTTTGCCCATATTTTACGGATGAGGCGGAGGCGCACCGCGGCCGTTGGCGGGAGAGCTTTGAATGCGATCAGCCGCTGTATCTGGAGCTGGGCTGCGGCAAGGGCGTCTCGACCGCTGCGATGGTATACGATAACCAGGATGTGAACTTCATCGCCATGGACATCACCTGCAATGTCCTGGGCGATACGCGCCGCAACATCGCCAGAACCTTTGGCGAGCAGCCGGTGAAAAATGTGATGATCACCCGCTACAACATCGAGGATATCCGCAGGGTGTTTGCGCCGGAGGACCGCATCGAGCGCATCTACATCAATTTCTGCAATCCCTGGACCAAGCGGCCCAAGTATGCCAAGCGCAGGCTGACGCATCCCAGACAGCTGATGCAGTACCGCGATTTCCTCGTCGACGGCGGTGAAATCTGGTTCAAGACGGACGATATGCCGCTGTTTACCGAGTCCCTGCCGTACTTCGAGGCATGCGGCTTTGAGATGCGGTATCTGGTCAACGACCTGCATGCGTCGGGCTTTTCGCCCAATTACATCAGCGAGCATGAGAAGATGTACACGGAGAAGGGCGTGCCGATCAAGTTCGTCATCTTCAGGAAGAAGCCCGGCGAGGTGACGCTCGATCCCGTGCGCTGGGTGATGCCAGGCGCGTTTGCAAAGCTCAGAGCGGGCGAAAAAACGGAGGGCGGGTCCGAAGCGGAAGAGGAATAAACTACAAAAGAAAAGGAGACCGCGTATGTTCGCAATCATCGTCAATCCGGTTTCCGGCGGCGGGAAAAACGCGCAGATCGCGAAGAGGATCGGGGAAATTCTCACGCAGCGCGCAGAGGCGTATCGCCTGTTTGAAACCGAAAACGAGGGCGACGGCGACCGTCAGGTGCGTCTGGCGCTCGAAAGCGGCTGCGAGGCCGTGGTCTGCATCGGAGGAGACGGCACGCTGTCCGAGGTCGTGCACGAGATGGCTGAAAGCGACAGCGTGCTGTACATCGTGCCCAGCGGCACGGGCAACGACTTTGCACGCGTGCTCGGCCTGCCCAAGGACCCGATCGAGGCGTTTCTGGCGCAGTTGGATGGCCGCAGGACGGCGATCGACTGCGGCAGCGTCAACGGCAGGGCGTTCATCAACGTGTCCGGCTCGGGCTTTGACGTCGAGGTGCTGCGCAAGACGGAGGAGTTCAAGCGGATCTATCCCGGCGAGCAGGCATACCGCAAGGCGGTTTCGGCTGTGCTGAGCAGCTATAAGGCGTTTCGGACGGAGATGTCCATCGACGGCGGCGAATTCAGGCCGTACAGTGGCACGATCGTCGAGATTGCCAACGGACAGTACATCGGCGGCGGCATGAAGGTGGCGCCGGGGGCGAAGCTGCAGGACGGCCTGTTTGATGTGGTGATGGTTGACTGCGTGCCGCGGATGCTGATTCCGTTCCTGCTGCCGCTGTTCATCCTGGGCGCGCATGTGCATCTGCCCATCGCGCGCGTGGTGAGGGCGAAGGACGTGGTGCTGCGCAGCAGGGGCATGGTCGTCAATATCGACGGCAGGCTGGAGCAGATGGACGAGGCGCACTTTGAAATCAGGCCTTCCGCGCTGGACGTCATGCTGCCGAAAAAGTGAAGAGAGGAGCGGCTGAGCGGATTTCAGCCGCTTTTTATATGGAAAATTGTGAACAAATCGTAATAAAATTGGAAAAGAACGGGAAGAAATCGGAAGGGTGATTCGTCTAATCAGCAAAGGATATACAAAAGGAGTGTGACAGATGATGAAAAGGAAGTGCTGCATGCTGCTGGCGCTGGTCATGCTGCTGAGCATGGCGGCTGCCGGCATTTGCGAGAGCCTGTTTGTAGATAACCGAGAGACGGACAAAATCTTTCCCGAGCGGCTGAACCTGCGCGCGGAGCCGTCGAAAAACGGCGCGATTCTGGGCCTGTACTACACAGGCGCGGAGGTGGAAAACCTCGGTGCGGAAAATGAGGAATACACCAAGGTGCGCATCGGCGGCATGACGGGCTACATGGCGACGGAGTACCTGATTACGCAGGAGGAGGCTGTGCGCCGCTACGGCGAGGACAGCACGTTCGGCGAATACCGCGCGGCCGAGGTCGATCTGACGGGCATGTGGATGAGCAGCCTGCCGCTGCTCGCGGAGACCGACGCGCAGTCGGAGCAGCTTGGCCAGCTGGAGAGCGGCGCAGCCGT
Source organism: Candidatus Ventricola sp. (assembly GCA_051883735.1). Lineage (GTDB taxonomy): Bacteria > Bacillota > Clostridia > Christensenellales > Aristaeellaceae > Ventricola. Next base: position 18,960 of record JBJEUH010000099.1, on the reverse strand, counting down.
GGCGCTGGTGGGCGTGCTGGACGATTGGGCGTACATCGCCGCGCAGATCGACGGGCAGCAGACGTTTGGCTATGTGCCGCTGGACTGCCTGACGGACGTGGGCGAGCTCAAGGTCTGCGTGATCGCGGGCGCCAAGGCGGACAGCAGGACGATCCTGTACAGCGCGCCGAACAGCCGCGCGAGCGAGATTCTCTCGCTCAAGAACGGCACGGCCTGCTTTAACCTCTTTGGCCGCAAGGAGGGCGAATGGCGCAGGGTGCGCGTGGGCGGCGTGTCCGGCTGGATCAAGTATACGCAGACCGGCAGTCTGTTTGACCTGGGCGATCAGCCGCGCAGCGTCGTGCCGTATTATCCGCTGCTGATGCAGACCAAGAGCGACGTTCTGCTTTACAGCGCGGCGGGCGACAAGGCGCAGCCGTACATGACGCTGGGCAAGGACATGAAGGTGGAGGTGCTCGCCGAGTGCGGGGACTACGGCTATGTGCGTACGTTTGAGAGCGGCGCGGGCGCGTATGACTGCGGCGACTTCGGCTATGTGAAGCTGAGCGAGCTGTCGCTGGCGCAGGTGGGCGAGAGCATCGGCGTGGCGCAGGCGGACAACGACGACGTGCCGGTGGTGATGCTGGAAACGCCGGACGCCGACGCGGAGGCGCTGGGCGCGCTGTGCCCGGGCGCGCAGGTGCGCATCATCGAATACACGCAGACCGACTATGTGCAGGTGGCGCTGGGCGGGTTGCGCGGCTACATTCCCAAGGACGAAATCCGCGTGCTGACGCTGGACGGCGAGAAGGCTTCCGACAAGATTCCCCAGCGCGCCACGACGCTCTGCGAAACCGTGCTGAAGGACAGCCCGCTGGAGAGCGCGGAGGACGGCGTGACGGTTGCCGAGGGCGAGAAGGTGTACATGCTCGGCCGGTTCGGCGCATGGGCGTTCGTGCGGGCGGCGGGCACCGCGGCGCTCGATGTGTCTGGCGCCGCGCCGGATGATACGGGCTTTGTCAGGCTGGAGGACCTGAGCGCCCCGGCGGGCTGCACGCACCTGACGGCGTTTGTGAACACGGACAAGGTGAACCTGCGCAGCCGCGCAAGCAGCACGGAGGGTGAGATCATCGGCAAGGCGAGGACGGGCCAGCGCCTGCGCGTGGCAGACTACGGGAAGAACTGGTGCATCGTGGTCACGCCGGAGGGGATGCGCGGCTACATCATGACCAAATACCTCGATTTCGAGTGAAGACAGACCGCGCAAAGCGCCGCATAACAGGCTGCGTCTGACGGAGAAAGGCGCATTTGGCCCGAAAATCGGCGCTCTGGCAGGAAATATTGGCGCTTATTTGGATGATGTTGCAGAGAATCCTTCATGGACGCCGGTTTGCGGCGAAAAGTTCCCGTCCGATTGGACAAAAAGCATCGGAAAGAATTCGTCTGTTTTTCTGCTCCGTCCGGCGGTCTGCATGTGCGCCCCTTGCATCCTGGCGGGCTCTGGGCTATAATTCCTCCCGTAGCAGGGATGCACAGCAAACGCCTGTGCAGACAGAGAGGAGTGAATGCTTCATGAAACAATTCAACTACGTTCTCACCAAGCCGCATGCGCTGCATGCCAGACCGATCGGCAGCCTGATGCGCGAGGCGTCCCGCTTTCAAAGCAGCGTTCATCTGCGCTACGGCGGCCAGTCTGTGGGGCTCAAGGACGCCCGCAGGCTGATGAGCGAGAGCATGGACAGCGGCAGCAAGCTGACGGTCACCGTCGAAGGCAAGGACGAAGAGGCCGCCGTCGCCGCGATCCAGAATTATTTTGTCGAAAACCTGTGACGCAGTTTTGCGCCTGGAATACGTAAGGGCTACCGCCCTAAAACCTGCCTGAGGGATTTCATCCCTCAGACTCCCTTCATCGCTTCGCGCATACATGACGTTTGTTTGCGCGAAGCGAAAGAGGGGTCTGGGGACATTGTCCCCAGGCGGGTTTGGGCGGCAGCCCAATATTGTTTTATTTCTTCTTTTTTCCGCTATCGGGCAGGCCGAAGGTCATGAATTCGCACTCCAGGCGGCCGTTGTAGAAGCGGCGCTTCCTGTCCGCGCGGCGGCCGAAGCAGCGCTCAAAGCCGGGATGCGAGGTGATGGCCGAGAGCGTGAAGCCCGGATGGCGGCGCAGCAGCAGGCCCATCTCGCGATAGAGCGTCTCGCACGCTTTGCGGTCGCTCAGTCGCTCGCCGTAGGGCGGATTGCACAGGAACGCGCCGCGCTCCGCCGCGAGCCGGCACTCGCGCATGTCGCCCACGGTGAAGGGCACCCTTCCGCTAAGGCCGGCCTGCCTCAGATGCCGGTTCGCCAGCTCGACGGCCTCGGGGTCGATATCCGAGCCGGAGATCCCTTCGACGCGGCCGGGATCAAACGCGGCCTGCGCATCCTCGCGGAGGGCGGCGAACGCCTGCACGGGCATGCCGCCCCAGGACTCGATGGCAAACGCCCGGGTGAGGCCAGGCGCGCGGTTCGCCATGCGCATCGCCGCCTCGATCATCAGCGTGCCGGTGCCGCACATGGGATCGTGCAGCGCCATGCCGGGCCGCCAGGGCGAGAGGGACACCAGCGCGGCGGCCAGCGTCTCGCGCAGCGGGGCCTCGCCGTTCCAGGTGCGGTAGCCGCGGCGGTTGAGCGCCACGCCGCTTGCGTCGAGCGTCAGCTGGGCGACGTCGCCGTGCAGCGCCACGTCGATGGCGACGGTTTCGCCCGTCTCCTCGAGCCAGTCCACGCGGTATCTGGCCTTGAGCCGCTCTGCGATGGCCTTCTTCGTGATGGCCTGACAGTCGCGCACGCTCATCAGCTGGCTGCGGGCGCACTTGCCGCTGACCGGGAAGCGGGTGCTTCTGCCGATGAAGTCCTCCCAGGGCAGCGCGCGCACGCCTTCAAAGAGCTCCTCAAAGCTGCGGGCCTCAAACCGGCCCATCACCAGCAGCACGCGGTCCGCGCAGCGCAGCCATAGGTTGGCGCGCATCGCGTCCTCCAGCGTCGCCGTGAAGCGCGCGCCGCCGTTTTCCGCCTTGGCGGGAATCTGCAGCCGCTCCAGCTCGCGCGCGACGACGCCCTCCAGGCCGAATGCCGCCGTGGCAATCCATTCAAACTGTGTGCTCATTGCGTTTTCCTCCATAATCCTATCCAGTATATCAGCAGAAAGGAGCCCATGCAAGGAAAAGTTTTTTCGGCAAAAGCGGAGAAAATGCCGGGAAGGACTGGTCAAATCGTCAAATTATTGCTATACTGTATGCCGTAACCAAATGGTGAAAGCAGGCGCACGATGCGATTGAGCAGGGCGCCGCAATAGGTTGAAGGAGTGAATGACAATGGCTCTTGTTACTACTACCGAAATGTTCAAGAAGGCTTACAACGGCGGCTACGCTGTCGGCGCCTTCAACGTGAACAACATGGAGATCGTTCAGGCCATCACTGAGGCCTGCCGCGAGGAGAAGGCCCCGGTCATCCTGCAGGTTTCCAAGGGCGCCCGCGCGTATGCCAACCATACCTACCTGGTGAAGCTGGTCGAGGCTGCGGTCATCGAGTGCCCGGAGATCCCGATCGCGCTGCACCTGGATCACGGCGACAGCTTCGAGACCTGCAAGTCCTGCATCGACGGCGGCTTCACCTCCGTCATGATCGACGCGTCCTCCAAGCCGTTCGCTGAGAACATCGAGATCACCCGCAAGGTCGTCGAGTATGCGCACGATCACGGCGTCGTGGTCGAGGCCGAGCTGGGCGCTCTGGCCGGCGTCGAGGACGAGGTCAGCGTCGAGGCCGACCGCGCCCACTACACCCGTCCGGAGGAGGTTGAGGAGTTCGTCTCCAAGACCGGCTGCGATTCCCTGGCCATCGCCATCGGCACCTCCCACGGCGCGTACAAGTTCAAGCCGGGCACCAACCCGCAGCTGCGCTTTGACATCCTCGAGGAGATCGTCAAGAAGCTGCCGGGCTTCCCGATCGTCCTGCACGGCTCCTCTTCCGTCCCGCAGGAGTATGTGGAAATGGTCAACACCTACGGCGGCAAGATGCCGGGCGCCATCGGCGTGCCGGAGGATCAGCTGCGTCACGCGGCTCAGCTCGCCGTCTGCAAGATCAACATCGACTCCGATCTGCGCCTGGCGATGACCGGCACCATCCGCAAGTTCTTCGCGGAGCATCCGGACAAGTTCGACCCGCGCGAGTACCTCAAGCCCGCCCGCGCCAACATCAAGGAGCTCGTCCGCCACAAGCTGGTTGACGTGCTGGGCTGCGCCGGCAAGGCGTAATCGCCTTTGCTCCAGGTCTGCGAGGGCACACCGGCAGCGGAATGAAACATCATTTTCCTGTGCGCTGTGCGTGCAGCCGGAAATGATCAGGGAAGCGGCAGGCTCCGATCCCTCAACAACGCATGTTGCTGCTGCGGGTTTCATGTGAAGGCAGGATTTGCATCGCCTCAGAAGAGACAAGAAAAGACGACAACACCGTCAGTGCCCGATTATTCCTTCATACAGAAAAGTCGTGGTTTCCGGCAATCACCAGGCCGGGAACCACGGCTTTTTTCTGGCATGGAAGCCCGTTTGCAGCGGCGGTTCCCTGACCCATGCTGCGCCCTCATGCGCCGGATGGCATGCCATGCGGTTCAAGCGGGGAATGCGCAAATACCTATAAAACGGACACATCCAGATGCAAAAATCCCCTATATACGGCGGGATACTTGCTGTACAATACAGGAGTGAGGGAGAATCATCCCCAAAGCCCCGATGGCCGAAGAATGAAAGCGGGGCGGCGTGTACATCATGGAGAATTCGGGCGACGCCAATCCGATTCTGAAGGTCTGTTTCCATGCGAGCGATTTCCATCTGCACGAGTGAAAGGCACAGCGCACAAGGCAGATGGCCTGGATTTCCTGCAGGGTGGGAACAGAACGACGAACGGGAGAAAATGGCAGGCGGCAGAGAAAGTCCAGGAGGGAATGATCCTGGAAACGCGGCGTGCCGGTTGGGCGGATGCCTGCCGGAGCCAGGCGCAGAGCCGGGCCCTGTTCATGAAGGAGGGAAACCCATGAAAACCATTGGTCTGATGAAAGCCATGCAGCTTTGCAGCCAGTATCAGAAGGCCTCTCCCGGACAGAGGACCGCCATACAGAGCCGGCGGCTTCAGGAGCTGGTCGCTTACGCCAAGGCACATAGCCCCTACTATGCCCGGCTGTATGACGATGTGCCGGAGCAGTTCGCCCTGTCCGATTTGCCTGCCACCGGCAAGCGGGAGCTGATGGAGCATTGGGACGACTGGGTGACAGACCGCTCCGTCACCCTGCAGCAGATCAACGGCTTTATGCGCGACAAGGACAACATCGGCCGCAGATGGCAGGGCAAATACATGGTGGTGACCACCTCCGGCTCCACCGGAAATCCGCTGGTGATGCTCTGCGACAACACCGTGAGCAATGTGATGGCCGCCATCAGCGCCAGCCGTTCCTATGCCCGGAAGGAGGATCTGAGCGCCTTCATCCGGAAAGGCGGCAAGTCCATGGGGGTATTCGCCGACGGCGGCTTTTATCTGGCCAACAGCTCCATCCGCGCCAAGCTGCTGGCGATGCCCTGGAAAAAGCGGCAGCTTGGGCTTTCCAGCGCGCTGTATCCCACCGGGCAGATCGTGGAGCAGCTCAACCGGTTCCAGCCTGCCATGCTGGGCGGTTATCCCTCCAATCTGGAGCTTCTCATCGAAGAGCAGAAGAGCGGCCGCCTGCACATCTCTCCGGTGATCGTGATGACGGGCGGCGAGCACCTGTCCGAGGATCTTCGCGCCCGCCTGTCCGACGCCTTCCATTGCTATGCCCAGACCTCCTATGCCTGCACGGAAGGCGGCGCGGTGGCCTGCGAATGCACGCAAAAGCATCTGCATATCAACGATGACTGGGTGATCGTGGAGCCGGTGGATGCCGGGGGCAATCCTGTGCCCGAGGGCAAGCTGGCGGATCAGTATCTTTTGACCAATCTCTACAACTATACCCAGCCGGTGATCCGCTACGCTGTGACGGATCGGATCATTCTCCACCGGGAGGCCTGTCCCTGCGGCAATCCCTCTCCATGGCTGGAAATTGAGGGGCGCAGCGACGATGTGCTCAGCTTTTCAGAGCATGGTCAAACCATTCGGGTGCCTCCGCTGGCCATCTATGCCAAGCTGAAGGAGGTTCCCTGGCTGCGGCGCTTTCAGCTTCTGAAGTATCCGCAAAAGCGCATGGAGCTGCGGCTGGAGCCCACGGAGGGCTGTGGCCGGTCGGAGGCCTTTGACAAGGCGTCTGCGGCGCTGCGGGCGCTGCTGGGCGCTTACGGGATCACGGAGGTCCGTCTCACCTTGTCGCAGGAGCTGCCCAGGCAGCATCCTGTCAGCGGAAAATTCAAGCATGTGATGAATGCGGACCTCGGCGACGTCGATGACGGAAAGCCGGAAAACGGCTGCTGAACTGGCGCGTGTTCGCTTTTGCCGCCTTCGCGCTGGCGGGCATGGTGCTTGCATCCTGTTGATTCTGGTCGCCGTTGAGCTGCACCAGGACAGCGTCCTGAATGCGCTTGCCATGCGGGAAAACGAGGAGAAGGAACGCGAAAGGTACCGATGAAAGGGGCATCTGCGCATGAATGCAGTCACACTCCGCAGATTTGAAAGCGGGGACGAATGGGCGGTCTCGGAGGTGATCTGTACTACGCTGGCCATCAGCAACCGAAGGGACTATTCACCCGGGTTTATCGAGGAAAGCATCCGAAGCCACACCCCGGAAGCCGTCGCGGCCATCGCGGCAGAGGCCCATTTTTATGTGGCCGTGGACGGGGGAACGATCATCGGCTGCGGCGGGATTACCGGCTACTGGGGCAGTACCGGGGAAAGCTACCTGACATCGGTCTTTGTCCTGCCGGATGAACAGGGAAGAGGCGTGGGCAGGAGGATTGTGGAAGCGCTGGAGGCGGATGAATACTTCCTCCGGGCATGGCGCACCGAGGTCGGCTCCTCCCTGACCGCAGTACCATTCTATCGAAGGCTGGGCTACGCGTTCAAGGACGGCGTGGAGGAGGCCGACGAATACGGCGTTGTAAGGCTGGAAAAGCGGAAGGGAAATCTGATATGAAAAGGCGCCCCTTGATCCCGTCCTGCGGCTGGCGGTGATGAATGTCATCCTGTCGAGGACAATCGATGAATCAGAATCTGTATCGGAGGATATTCTATGAGACGTTTAGTCATATATGTACATGGGAAAGGCGGAAGCGCAGAGGAAGCGAAGCATTACCAGCCGCTCTTTCCCGACAGTGATGTGATTGGCTTTGACTATCACGCGCAAACGCCCTGGGAAGCCAAAGACGAATTCTCTCGCTTCTTTGATCTGCACAGCGAGGGATACCGTTCGATCCTTTTGATTGCAAACAGCATCGGAGCGTACTTTTCGCTGCATGCCTTGGCTGAAAAGCGCATTTCCCAAGCCATGTTGATTTCACCCATCGTCAATATGGAACGGCTCATTACGGATATGCTGACGTGGGCCAACGCAACAGAGGAGGAGCTGGAAAGAAAAAAGGAGATTCCCACGGAGTTTGGAGAAACCCTGTCCTGGGCGTATCTGTGCTATGTGCGACGGCACCCCATCAAATGGAGCATACCCACCCGCATTTTGTATGGAGGAAAGGATCATCTGACCTCCAGAGAAACCATTTCCGGGTTCGCAGACCAAATTGGCGCAGAGCTCACCGTCATGGAAGATGGAGAACACTGGTTCCATACAGAGGAGCAGATGACAGTTCTCGATCATTGGATCAGCAGTGCAATTTGACAGCTTGATGAAAAAGGAGATCGGCAAATGAACATGACATATGAACGCAAACCCGCCATGACCTTCATCGGCTTTTCCACCTCCATCCGACCGGAGGAGGGCTATCAGAAGTGCCCGGAGTTCTGGGACAGGGAATACAGCCGGAGGTATGCACGGCTCTGGCAGACGATGAAGCCGGAAAACCCGGTGGAAGCGGCCATCCTCGAAAACGGCATCGGCCTGTTCGCCATCTGCGACGAGAAGGCGGGCATCTTTGAATACTGGATCGCCGGGCTTTACAGGGGCGGCGACGTGCCGGAGGGTCTGAAGCTCTACACCTTCCCGGAGAGCGACTGGGCGATGTTCTCCGCCAAAGGCCCTCTGCCCGGCTCCCTGCAGACCCTGAACACGCAGGTCTGGCAGGAGTGGTATCCGGGCGAGGGGCAGAAGTATCGCGGCAATGGCAGCGCCATGCTGGAGGTCTATTCCGCCGGGGATATGCAGAGCCCCGATTACGAATGCGGCATCTGGGTGCCGGTCTGCAGGCCTGAGGAGAAGGGCGAGGCGGCGGGGATCGTCTGACCATGACGCGCACAGCGATCCTGTGAGAGACGCTTCCCCCCGTCCGGAAAATGAATAGGAGGACCATGACATGAATGTTTCCCTGGAGGAATTCCTGCCTTATCGCCTGCTGGCGCTGCTGGTGCTGGCCCTGTTCTATGGCATCTACCTGGTGAAACAGTGGAGGCAGAAGCGCCGGGGCATCCGGACCATGCAGATTGGACGCAGAAAGGAAGCGCAGGGTCATACGGTTGAAGTCCTGATGTCCATCGCAACCGTGGGCATCGTTCCGGCGCAGCTGCTGTCCATCGGGTTCGGATGGAGCCATCTGCCCGCAGGCGCCCGTTTCACCGGACTGTGTGTCGGTCTGCTTGGCGACGGCATCTTTTTGATTTCCGTCCTCTGCATGAAGGACAGCTGGCGGGCCGGTATCCCCGATCAGGACAGAACGGAGCTGGTGACGGACGGCATTTACGCCTTCAGCCGCAATCCGGCCTTTCTGGGCTTTGATCTGCAGTACATCGGCGTGCTGCTCATGTTCTGCAACCTGCTGACAGGGATGTTCACCGCGTTTGCCATCGTCATGCTGCACCTGCAGATCCTGCAGGAGGAGCGCTATCTGACCGCTGCGTTCGGCACGGCGTACCGGGCGTATCAGCGTCGGGTTTTCCGCTATCTGGGGCGGCGCTAGGCATTTTCATGCTTTCCGGAGAAACGGCCAAATGAAGGACGCCAATACGATGCTCTCTGTCTCCGCACCTGATCCGGAGTGAACAAGCATTCAGGAGCGGCATTTCTGAAAAGCAGGACGACGAAGCTGCTGGTTCCGTCCACCATCGGTCTGTTTGTCTTTTTCTGGATTGCGGGATATTACAACATGAGGATCGGCGGCGCGTTTGAAAACATGGCCGCCGTCCCCAAGCCGGTCCTGTTTGTCATCATGGCATTCAGCGGCATCGGTCCCCTGTGGTACATCCAACTGCTCTGGGTATTCTCTCTGCTTTTGCTCGTCATCCGCAAGATCGAGCAGGACAGGCTCTATGGGTGGTGTGAAAAGGCGAATCTTCCTGTCTTGCTCTGCCTGACCCCTGTGATCTGGGGCGCCTCTCAGATCCTCAACACGCCGGTGATCGTCGTGTACCGTTTCGGCATCTACGGCGCGGGATTCTTCCTGGGGTACTTTGTCTTTTCCCACGATGCCGTGATGGACAGGCTGGAAAAATGGTGGCTCCCCCTTTCCCTGGCGGCGTTGGGATTCGGTATTGGCTTTGTGACCGTCTTTTGGGGCGAACCCTATGCAGAGCACCAGGTGCTGGACACGTTCCTGTGCAACGTCTACGCCTGGATCGCCACGCTGGCGGTTCTCGCGGTCATGAAAAAGTGGGGCAATTCCCAAAACGCATTCTCCCGCTTGATGAGCCGGAAAGCCTGGGGGCTCTATCTGTTCCACTACCCGCCCCTCGCTGCCAGCGCGTGGTATTTACATCCTTGCACCACGCTGTCTCCCATGGCGATCTACCTGTTGGTGGGCGCATCCGCCTTTGCGGGAGCGCTTATCCTCTATGAGATCATTCGGCGCATCCCGGTTTTGAGATGGTGCATCTGCGGCATTGGAGGAGGAAAATCATGTTTGCGGAGAATTTGACGGAGCTGAGAAAATATCACGCGATGTCCCAGGAGGAGCTGGCCGAAAAAATCGGCGTTTCCAGGCAGACCCTCTCCAAATATGAGACGGGCGAATCCCTGCCGGATATAGAAAAATGCAAGGCACTGGCTGATGTATTCGGCATTGCGGTGGACGACCTGATCTGCTATGAAAAATCGACCGGAATGGGACTTGGGATACCGCCCAAGGGCAAGCATATCTTTGGATTGGTCAAAGTGGGCGAAAAAGGCCAGGTCGTGATTCCGGCCAAGGCGAGAACAATCTTCCGCATCAAGCCGGGGGATAACCTGATCGTGATCGGGGATGAGAGCCAGGGGATTGCTTTGATCAAAGAGGAAAACCTGCTGGAACTGCTCCATCTTGCCGGGAGCAAAGAATAATGGCGCATAAGCGGTGCCTATCGTCACATGAGGCCCGGAGACTATAAAACGGACACAATTCTCTGCAAACCGCGCCTATCCGTCAGGCGCGGTTTCCTGTATGATAGGAACGCAACCTGAAGAATGAGCTTGAAAGATGGAGAAAACCAAAATGAACAGAAAGCTGTATAAATCCAAGGACAACAGGATGGTGGAAGGCGTCTGCGGCGGTCTTGCCGAGTACTTCGGCATCGACCCCACGCTGGTGCGCCTGGGCTGGGCGCTGCTTTGCGTGCTGGGCGGCAGCGGCGTGCTGGCGTACATCATCGCCGCCATCGTCATTCCCTGCAGCCCGGAAACCTGATGGACAGGAGAGGCGATTCCAGAGCGGAGTCATTGCAATCTCCGCCTGAGCAAACGCTTGGTGATGGAAGGAAGGCAGCAAAGTGAAGCATGCAATGAAAATGGCGATATGCGCAGCGTTTCTGCTGGCAGCGGTGGGCGGAGCCATGACGGCCGCTGCAAAAGGAAATTCCTATATGGAAAACATGAAGGGTCGGGCCGATGAAATGAAAACCTATGAAGTCACAGAGGCATTCACGGATATCCGTGTGGAGGACGTGGAATGCAATGTGCGCATCCTGCGCGCGGCGGATGGTCCATGCAGGGTCGTCTGCCCGGAAAAGCAGAATGGCAGCGTTGAGCACACGGTCACGGTCAACGGCGGTGAGCTCCGCGTCCGGCGCCATGATCAGAGAAAATGGTATCAGCGCATCGGCATCTCCCTGGGCATCCCGGATGTGGAGATCTATCTGCCGGAGAAGGAATATGGGAAGCTCACGCTCCGTTCAACGGCCGGAAGCCTCCAGGTGGGCGAGGGCTTCACCTTTGAAAGCGCCAGCCTGGAGAGCGTCAGCGGCAGCGTCCGGATGCTTTCCGGGGTGAAAAAGGAGCTTCAAGCGGAAAGCACCGGCGGCAGGGTCACCATCGAAAACGCCTCGCCGGAGAAGCTCACGGCCAAATCCGTCAGCGGCAGGGTGGAGCTTGCCCACATCCGAAGCGGCGAGATCATGGCCCGATCCACATCCGGCAGGATTGAACTGACCGACGTCATGGCGGAAGGGAGCCTGTATGCCAAGAGCGTCAGCGGCGGTGTTGCGCTGGACGGATGTGACGGCGGCACCATCCGGATTGAAACCACCAGCGGCTCTGTGAAGGGGTCGATTCTATCGAGCAAGACCTTCACGACGCACAGCACAAGCGGAAGCGTGAGCATTCCCCGCTGTGCGGGTGGGGGCCAATGCGAAATCACCACCACCAGCGGCAGCATTGCCATTGAAATCAGGCAGTGACCGCCATGGCTCAGAATCTGGTTCATCGTCTCTGCTTCGCCCCATGAGGGATCGCCTTCCTTTGCATCTGCTGCAAACCGGGTTGACAGATCCGATGAAAGAGGGTATATTGGAACCGACAGACAGTCGGTCATCAAACGGGCGGAAAAGGAAAAGGGCTATGCGGATCGTCAAGGAAGCGGAAGAGAGAAGAGAGGAGATCCTGGATGCGGCGGAAAGGCTGTTCGCCGCGAAGGGCTTTGACAGCACCAGCACGGGCGACATCCTGGATGCGGTGGGCATCGCCCGGGGGACGCTCTACTACCATTTCAAATCGAAGGAGGATATCCTGGACGGCGTCATCCAGCGGATCACGGATCGGCTGATCCGCGATGCCAGCGCGATCGTCAGCAGGAGGGAGCTGCCCGTGCTGGAGCGGCTGACCCAGGCGATCCTGTCCCTGAATGTGGAATCGAGGATCGGGGCGGAGATCATGGAGCAGGTGCACCGCCCGCAGAATGCGCTGATGCATCAGAAGATGCAGACGACGCTGCTGGCGGGCATCCAGCCGATCCTGACCGGGCTGGTGGAGGAGGGCGTGCGGCAGGGCATCTTTAGCACGCGCTATCCGGAATCGGTCGTGGAGATGACCATCCTCTACGCCAATACCGCCTTTGACGAGCTGAATGTCGCCGGGCTCAGCCCAGAGCAGCGGGAGCGGAAGATCGCCGGGTTCATTGAGAATCTGGAGCGGATGATGGGCATGGCCGAAGGCGGACTGCGGGAAGCGATCATGCCGGTCTTTAGAAAAAGCAGCGCTGGAGGCCGCGCAGATCCGGAAGAGCAGACGCCCATGGGATAGAAAGCCGGAAAACAGCTTTCTATTCTCTTTTGACCCTATACCGACAGACAGTCGGTCTATCAAGAAAGGAAATCGATATGGACAGAAAGCGCAGTGTACGCCGGTTCCTCCTGCTGTGGGCGGGAGAGCTGGTATCCTCCATTGGCAGCGGGCTGACCAGCTTCGGCCTCGGCGTCTATGTGTTCCGGCAGACGGGCAGTGCCGCAGACATGGCGCTGGTGAGCCTGCTGGCCTTTCTTCCGACGCTGCTTCTGAGCGTGCCGGCGGGCGTGTTGGCGGACCGCTATGACCGGCGGCTACTGATGATGGCGGGGGACGGCTGTTCGGCCCTCGGCATCCTCTACATCTTCTTCTGCATGCAGACGGGCGGCGCGAGCCTGGCGCAGATCTGCATCGGCGTGACCGTCAGCTCGGTGTTTTCCTCCCTGCTGGAGCCGGCCTACCGGGCAACCGTGTCGGACATGCTGGACAAGGAGGATTACTCCAGGGCCAGCGGCTTTGTCAGCCTGGCGGGCAGCGCCAGATACCTGGTTTCGCCGGTTCTGGCCGGGATTCTGTTGACGGTGTCGGATATCCGGCTGCTGCTGATTCTGGACATGTGCACCTTCTTCCTGACGGTGACCTGCACCGGCGTGGTGCGCCGCGGGCTTAAATCGAAGGCGGCGTCGGCCAAGGAGGCCTTCTTCACGCTGATGAAGGAGGGCTGGCAGGCGGTGACGGAGAAGCGGGGCGTGCTGCTGCTGATTCTGCTGTCCTCCGTGATGACCTGCTTCATGGGCGCGTTCCAGATCCTGGCCGAGCCGATGATCCTCGCCTTTTCGGACAGCGCCACGCTGGGCGTCTGCGAGACGATCTGCGCGAGCGGCATGATGGTGTCCAGCCTGTATCTGGGCATTCGGGGCATCCGCAGGGGCTATGTGAAGGCCCTGTCCCTCTCCCTGACGATGGCCGGCGCGGCGATGGTGGGCTTCGGCCTTCGGGAAAACCTGGTGCTGATCTGCGCATCGGGCTTTGCGTTCTTCGCCATGCTGCCCTTCGCCAACAACAGCCTGGACTATCTGGTGCGCTCCAATATCGCGCAGGAGCTGCAGGGCAGGGCTTGGGGGCTGATCGGCTTTTTGAGCCAGATCGGATATGTGGTCGCCTATGGCCTGTCCGGCCTGCTGGCGGACGGCATGGGCAGGCAGCTTCAGATCGGCGTCGGGCGGGGAGCCGCCGGGGTCATCATGGCCTCCGGGGTGCTGCTTGCCGTCATCGCGCTGACGATCTATCCCATCCGGGCGGTGCGTGCGCTGGAGAGCGTGGCGCCCGGTGAAAGGAGCGCGGCATGAACGTCCGGATTCTGTGGAACGATCTGAAAGGCAATCCCCTGCTCGCCGTCACGACAGGGCTGTTCATGGCGATGAGCGCCTTCATGCTCGCGCTGACCTGCTTTCTCGCCGCCCAGCTGCTGGGCTCGGTGGACACGCTGATGGAGGCGGCCCGGACGCCGGACTTCCTGCAGATGCACGCCGGGGCGCTCAATGAGGCGGCGCTTGTCCGGTTTGCCGGGGAGCAGGAGGCGGCTCAGGGGGTTCAGATTCTGCGCTTCCTGAATCTCGCCAACAGCGACATCACCCTGGGCGGTCATTCCCTGGCGGACAGCACGCAGGACAACGGCGTCTGCGTCCAGAGCGAGGGCTTCGATTTCCTGGTGGATGCGCAAAACCGCGTCATCGGCGATGTACAGCCCGGGGAGATCCATGTCCCCGTCTGCTACCGGCAGAAGTACGGCCTGAGCGTGGGCGAAACGGTGCAGATCGGGGCGCTCAGCTTCACCATCGCCGGATTCCTGCGGGATTCGCAGATGAACGCCATGATGGCGTCCTCCAAGCGGTTTCTGGTGTGCGAGGCGGATTATGACCGGCTGAAGGGCGCGGGCAGCGAGGAATACCTGATCGAGTTCCTGCTGCGGGAGGGCACGGACAGCGGCGCCTTTGCTGCGGCCTATGCGGACGCAGGACTGCCCGCCAACGGTCCCACGATCACGAAGCCGCTGATCCGCATGATGAACGCGCTTTCAGACGGGCTGATGATTCTGGTGATTCTCCTGGTGAGCGTGGTGCTGCTGCTGATCGCCATGCTCTGCATCCGCTTCACGCTGCTGACGCAGCTGGAGGCGGACCGCAGGGAAATCGGCATGATGAAGGCCATCGGCCTCCCGAAGGGCGAGATCCGCAGGCTCTATTTTCTCAAGTTCCTGGTTCTGTCCGGGCTGGGCGCCGCGTGCGGGCTGGTCTTGGCGTTTCTGGCCGAGGGCACGCTGTCCGCACAGATGCGGGAATTGTACGGCGCGGCCGAAAACGGAGCGCGGGGCTTTCTTGCGGCCAGCGCGGGCGCCGCGCTGACGGAGGGCATTCTGCTTCTCTCCGTCCGGCAGACGCTGAGGCGCACGGAAAGGCTCTCGGCGGTCGAGGCGCTGACCGGACGGCGAAGGGGCGGAAAGCGGCGCCGTCTTCCCTCTTCCCAGTTTGTCATCGTCGCGCTTGTGATCGCTTCGGGCATGTTCCTGATGATCCTGCCGCAGAACATCCTGAGCACCATCTCCTCGCCCCGGTTCGTCACCTACATGGGCATCGGGGACGGAGAGATCCGTCTGGATATCCGTCAGACGGAGGATATTGCGGGCAAGACGGAGCAGGTGCGCGGGCTGCTGGCGCAGGACGAAGAGACAGACCGCTTCGCCGTGCTGCAGACGCAGTCCTGCCGGGTGGCTTTGCCGGGCGGCGCGTTGGCCGCTCTGCAGGTGGAGCAGGGCGACCACACCGTCTTCCCGGTCTCCTATGTCCAGGGGAAAGCGCCCAGGGCGAAGGACGACATGGCGCTTTCCTGCCTGTGCGCGCAGGAGCTGGGCCTGTCCGTGGGCGACACACTTGAGCTGATCGCGGAGGGGACTTCGCAGGCATACACGGTCTGCGGCGTCTATTCGGACATCACCAACGGGGGAAAGACAGCGAAGGCCGCCTTCCTTCCAGGCGACGGGGCGCCGATGTGGAGCGTGTTCTATGTTTCGCTGAAGGCGGGCGTATCCAGGGAGCGGTGGCTGTCCGCGTGGGCGCAGCGCCTGTCTGACTGCGGCATCGGCGCAAGGCTTGTGGATATCCAGGAATACGTGGCGGATACCTACGCGCAGACGATTCGGGAGATTCGCCTGGCGGCGCGGGCGGCGGTTCTGGCGGCAGCGCTGGTGATGTTCGTGGTCGTCGTGCTGTTTACGCGGCTGCTCGTCGCGCAGGACCGCCAGGACATCTCCCTGCGCAAGGCCATCGGCCAGACCGGCGGGGAGATCGGGCGGCTGTACTTCCGCAGGTATTTGCCGGTGCTGCTCTCAGGCGTCCTGGCAGGCATTTTGCTCGGCAATCTGCTGGGGGAGCGGCTGGCGGGCCTGTTCCTCGGGACGCTCGGGGCGGCAGGCTTCCGTTTTCTGGTGAATCCCCGGGCCGTGTACGGCTGGATTCCCGCGGCTGCGGCGATCACCGTATGCTGCGCCATCCTGCCGGGGCTTGCGCAGATTGGGCACATCCGTGCATACGAGTGCTGTATGGGAAAGGAAT
Source organism: Candidatus Ventricola sp. (assembly GCA_051883735.1). GTDB lineage: Bacteria > Bacillota > Clostridia > Christensenellales > Aristaeellaceae > Ventricola. The sequence continues at coordinate 2,802 of JBJEUH010000099.1, read as the reverse complement.
AAAGAAAGATGGCAGAACTGCTGACGGTAAAGAGGCTTTGCAGGCAGGGGATCCTCAGGGAGATCAGCTTTGGCGTGCAGGCCGGGGAAATGGTCGCGGTCATGGGGCCCTCCGGCTCCGGAAAATCCACCCTGCTCTATCAGGTGTCCGGCATGGACCGGGCGGATTCCGGCGAGGTGTGGCTGGACGGCGCGGAGATCGGCGGCCTGTCGGAGGATGACCGGGCGAGACTGCGGCTGTCGCAGATGGGCTTTGTCTTCCAGCAGATGAATATGCTGAAAAACCTCAGTCTGCTGGACAACATCCTGCTGCCTGCCTGCAGCCTGAACAAAGGAAAGGTTCCGGGGAAGGAGCTTGAGCGCCGCGCCCGGATGCTGATGCGGAAGATGGGCATCGAAGCGCTGGCGCAGCGGCGGGTGACAGAGGTCTCCGGCGGGCAGCTCCAGAGGGCCTGCATCTGCCGGAGCATGATCAATCAGCCGAAAATCCTGTTCGCCGATGAACCCACCGGGGCGCTCAATCAGAGCGCGGCCCAGGAGGTGATGGCGGAGTTCGCCCGGCTGAACCGGGAAGGGACCACGATTCTGATGGTCACCCACGACAGCAGGGTGGCCGCGGGCTGCAGCAGGATCCTGTATCTGCTGGACGGCCGCATCCAGGGGGAGTTTTCCCCCTCCGGCGCGGGAAGGGAAAAGGAGCGGGAGGAGGCCGTCCGGGGCTGGCTTGCGAAAATGGGCTGGTGAGGAACGGGGCTTCATGCGGCCCGGCCTGCCGGAAGCCATGCGGCGGAGATTTGCAAAAACCGCTTGACCCTGACGCTGCGTCATCGTGTATGCTGTGTCCGTGCTCGGACATGAGCATACACGAGGGAGGTTTGAAGCATGAACATTACAGCCATCCGATCCGAACGCATTTACCGGGCGATGATGAGCGCAGCGCCAAAGGAGAAGGAGAACCTGTATCGGGACGAACTGATGAAGCCCGCTTGCGCCGTGCAAAAGGAGCCGCTTCAAACGAGGCGGCTCCTGAGCGGTTTGGCGATGCTGCGCGCTGCTGATCGCGCGCACGGGGAAGGGCGGGATTACTTCGCAAAGACCTTCTTGAGGTGCACGAAGCGCGGCAGGCCGTCCTCCTTGACCATGCCGGTCTCGCCCTGGATGAGCGGCAGGCAGTAGTCGATGAAGCCCTGGGTCACGCCGTTGTGGGCTTCGTTGATCCACTCCAGCGGCACCTTCTTCTCGGTGTTGGCGACCAGGCTCAGGTCGAAGAGCTTCGGCTCGCACTTGTAGCCGTTCTCGTCGCGGGTGCAGGCGAAGCCGACCATCTTGTCGGTCGCGCCGGCGACAGCGGCCTCCACCGCGGTCTTGCCGGACATGAAGGACTCGGCGATGTCGGTGCCGGAGGCGCAGTGCGCGGCGCAGCGCTGCAGCAGGCTCAGCTCGATCGGGCGAACCTTCACGCCCATTTCAGCCTTGATCACGTCGGCCAGACGGGCAGCCAGGCCGCCCAGCTGGGCATGGCCGAAGCCGTCGGTGCCGGAGGTCTTCGCCTCGGAGACGAAGGTGCCGTCCGCATAGTGGACGCCCTCGGAAACGGCGACGATGCAGTTCTTCTTCTCGTTGTAGACGCGCTTGACGTCGGCGACGAACTGATCCATATCGAAGTCAACCTCCGGCAGGTAGATCAGGTCGGGACCGTCGTTCTTGACGGAGGCCAGGGCGGCGGCGGCGGTCAGCCAGCCGGCGTGACGGCCCATGCACTCCACGATGGTGACCATGCCCTTGTCGTACACCTGGCTGTCGCGGGAAACCTCCATGAAGGAGGTGGCGATGTACTTGGCGGCGGAGGCGAAGCCCGGGCAGTGGTCGGTGCCGGCCAGGTCGTTGTCGATGGTCTTGGGCACGCCCATCACGCGGCACTCATAGCCCACGCGGCTCATGTACTTGGAAATCTTGTTGCAGGTGTCCATGGAGTCGTTGCCGCCGTTGTAGAAGAAATAGCGGACGTCGTACTTCTTGAAGATCTCCAGAATGCGCTTGTAGTCGGTATCGTCCACGTCCGGATCGGCGATCTTGTAGCGGCAGGAGCCCAGCGCGGAGGACGGGGTGTGGAGCATGTTCTCCAGCTCCTTGGCGTCCTCCTCGTCCATGATCATCAGCTCGTCGTTCAGAACGCCCACAATGCCGTGGTGCGCGCCGTAGACCTTGGTGATGTTCGGATTCTCCAGGCCGGTCTTGATGACGCCGTACGCGGAGCAGTTGATGACGGCGGACGGGCCGCCGGACTGGCCGACGATCAGCGCGCCGACAAGGGTTTTTTCAGACATTGTATATTCCCTCCAATTCATGATAAACCGGTATCCATGGGGAATTCCCAGGAATCCCCAAACATGGTTACTATATCATAAAGCGGGAAAAAGTGCAATTATTTTTTAAAAAACGCCAAAAGCAAAGAACGCCCTCAGGCGTTCTCTGCTTTGACTGCGTACAGTTTTTGTCGATCAGGCGTTCCCAAAGTGAATGAAAGCGCCGACAGCTACCGAGAGGCTGAAGGCAAGAAAGAGATACGCAGCCGCGATGACGAGGGTAGATGCAGCCTTGAGAAGCATGGGACGCGCCTCCTATCGTTTGAATCCGCACAGGATTCATGAATACGTAACAGTTGCATGAACATGAGCCTTTGACCAAGAGCACTAACTTTATCTAGAAGTATAGGGCATCATTGAAAAATGTGCAATAACTTTTCTAAAATTTAACATATTTGTAATAATAAATAAGATAATATTATTAACAACTTAAATAT
>JBJEUH010000098.1:0-4243 GCA_051883735.1 Candidatus Ventricola sp. | reverse complement strand
CGCCGTCTCCGCCGCCTCCGCGAGCACGCTCTCGTCCCGGTCCGCGTCGCCGCGCACCACGCACACGCGCTCCACGCCCAGCTTGTGCGAGAGCGCCAGCTCCATCGAGGACAGCGACCGCCTGCCGCGGCTGACCGCGCGCGCCGTCTCCACCAGGCCGCGTCCCCGCTCCGTCAGCTCCATGCCCGCGGCGCTCTGGGTGATGCAGTCCGCCGCGCGCAGCGCATCCGCCGCGGAGCGCACCTCGCGTTCGGGCAGATGCAGGCGCTGCGCCAGCGCCCTGCGGCCGATCGGCCCCAGCGCCGCCACGCGCTCGAGCACCAGCGTGCGCAGCTCGATCTCCTCCATCAGGTCCGGCGCGATTTCAAACAGCGTCCCGAGGATCGACGTATCCATAAGCTCCCTCCGCGCAGGACGCTTTTCGCCCCGCATCTCCCCTTTTGTCCCGCCCAGCATAGCACAGTTTTCCTCCCGCCGCAAGCGTCTGCGGTCAATTCTGCGGGCGGCAGGATTTTTCCCGTTTCCGGCGAAATACTTGTCTCAATCATTTTACAGATTCAAGGAGAATCCGCCATGACCGATATGCTGATTGTCATCGATATGCAGCGCGACTTCATCTCCGGCAGCCTGGGCAGCGCCGAGGCGCGCGCCATCGTTCCTGCCGTCGCCGCGCGCATCCGCCGCGCCGCTGAGGAGGGCACGCAGGTCGTCTTCACCCTCGACACCCACGACGCCGACTACATGGCCACCCGCGAGGGCCGCTTTCTGCCCGTTCCGCACTGCATACAGGGCAGCGAGGGCTGGGCGCTGGAGCCGGAGATCGCCAAAGAATGCAAGCGCGGCATGATTTCCTTTGAGAAGCCGACCTTCGGCTCCACCGCGCTGATGCACCACGTCGCCGCCGTGGCAGGGGCGAAGGGCTGCGTAAACGGCAAGGGCCTGCGCGTGGAGCTGTGCGGCGTATGCACGGACATCTGCGTCGTCTCCAACGCGCTGCTGCTCAAGGCGGCGCTGCCCGAGGCCGACCTCGTCGTCGATGCCGCGCTCTGCGCCGGCGTCACGCCCGAGAAGCACGAGGCCGCGCTGGAGACCCTGCGCTCCTGCCAGATTGTCGTCAAATGACACACAGCCGCCTTGCTGCATGCAGGGCGGCTGTGCTATAATGTCTGCGTAGGCAGGCAGTGCTGCCGGTGTGCTCCTTTCGCAACGCACGTACAGAAGCGAAAGGGGGGCGTTTGTATGAGCGATTATGAGCTGATCATGATCATTCTGACGTTCCTTACTCTGCTGATTGCAGTAGATAAGAAGAATCACAGATAAATGCAAACCACCGCGCAGGTTCCAGCTGCACGGTGGTTCTCAACTTTAGCCCGATTTTCAGGCGGTGAAGGGAGCCGACCCAAACGGCTCTCTGCCTGCCTACATTGTACGCTATCCGCCCATTGCTGTCAAGTCAGCGTTGGGCGGTCTTTTTGTGCGTGTTTTTGTTCGCTTATGCCGATTTCATTCTAAACCGGCATGATGCCGGTTGCATCTCCTCCGAAGTGCCGTAGATTCCTCTGCTTTGCGCCCGAAGCCGGAGCTTTGCAAAAGGATTTTCATCGTAAACTCACACCCTGCAAATCAGCACCGTCTCAATCGTAGGATGCTTTCGCATCCTGCTCTGAGACTGCGTCTTTTTCATATGAATGGATACGTTAGGGCTGCCGCCCTAAAACCCGCTCGGGGACATCGTCCCCGAACCCCTTCTTCGCTTCGCGCGGTTTAAAGCTTTTTGGCGTTTCTCGCGTCCACGATCTGCTGCTGGCTATTAAACAGCGCGATCATCACCGCCGTGAGCGCCAGCGCAAACGCCGGCAGCACGCCGTAGCCAAGCAGCTCGGCGATCCAGCCAAAGATCGTCGGCATGAACAGCGAGCCGATATACGCAAACGCCATCTGCACGCCGATGACCGCCTGCGAGTTCTCCGCGCCGTAGTTGCGCGGCGTGTCCTGCACGATGTTGGGATACACCGGCGCGCAGCCCAGGCCCATCAGCAGAATGCCCGCCAGCGCCGTCGCCGTGCCCGGCGCAAGCAGCAGCACGCCCGCCGCCGCCATCAGCGTCTGGCCCAGGCGCACCATCTGCCGAGGCTTCAGCTTCATGGCGATGAAGCCGGACACGCCGCGCCCCGCCGTGATGCCGATGAAGAACAGGCCGCCCATCGAGGCCGCCAGCGCCGCGTCCATGCCGCGCACCATGACCAGATACGTCGCGCTCCAGAGCATGAACGTCGATTCCACCGCGCAGTAGCAGGTGAAATTGAGCAGGCCCTGCTTCGCGCCCGGCAGCGAGAGCACCTGCCGGACCGTCAGCACCTTCGCCTCCCTCTCCCCGTCCTGCGCCTTTTCTCCGGCCCACAGCTTCAGCGTCATAAGCAGCACGATGCTCAGCGCGAACTGCATCGCGCTCACGCCGCGATAGCCCGCCGTCCACCTCATGCCGCCGGCGAGCACCGCGCTCATCACCATCGGGCTGATGATCGTGCCCACGCCCCAGAAGCAGTGCAGCCAGTTCATGTGCTTGGGCTCGCAGTGCAGCGCGACGTAGTTGTTGATCGCTGCGTCCACCGCGCCCGCGCCCAGGCCCAGCGGAATGCACAGCAGCAGCAAAAACGCGTAGTGCGGCGCAAACGACATGCCCATCAGCGCCGTCGCCGTCAGCAGGCAGGACAGCGCCGTCAGCCTGCCCGTGCCGAAGCGCCGGATGAGCCGCGCGCTGTTCAGGCTGGAGATGATCGTGCACAGCGACGTCGTCATCTGCAAAATGCCCGCGCCCCACAGCGGCGCGTTCAGCTCGAGAACCATCGTCGGCCAGGCGCTGCCCAGCAGCGAATCCGGCAGGCCCAGGCTGATGAACGACAGATAGATGATGACCAGCAGCATTGTGGAAACCATATGCATGTCCTTTCTGTATGTCTGTTTCTCGCTTCCCCTTATTCTTCGCTATCCAGAAGCGCAAGCATCCTGCGCAGGCCCAGCCTGCACGCGCCGCGCGTCTGATCCTGCGCTATCGCGTCCTGACAGGTCAGCGTCAGGTCAAACCGACCGAGCATTTTTTCCGCAAACCTCGCCCGGATGGCTGCTTCCAGCGCCGGGGTGAAGAAATCCCCGTAGAGCACCATGCGCTGCGGCGCAACCGTGCAAGCGTAGACCGTCAGCAGCTGAGCGATCATCTCCGCCGTCGTCGGCACGTCGCCGTAGTCAAGCGCCGCCCAGCGTTCAGCGCCCTGGATATAGATCACCTCGCCGGCAAAGCGGCGATGACCGTGCAGGATCTCCCCGCGCACGACGACGCCCGCGCCCGGGCAATAGCGCCGCGGGAAGTAGATGCCCGCGCAGACCTCGTCCGCCGCTTCAAACCCATGGCCAAAAACCGCGGCGTTCACGTCGTTTTCAAACAACACCTCGATGCCAAACCTCTGCCGGATCCTGTGCAGCACCTGCCCGCGTACCAGCTCCTCGAAGTCGCACAGCAGCATCTCCTCGCCCTCGGCGACGCCCGGCAGCACCAGCACCGCCAGCCGCAGGCGGTATCCCGCGGCGATCATCCGCGCGAAGAAGCTGTCAAAGCTGTCCGCACGCGTCTCGTCAAGCAGCAGCGTCTCGCTGTACACCGTCTCGCCGAAGAGATTGACGACGCTCAGCGTAAAGGCGCTCTTTCCCTCGCGCTGCTCCACGACGATCGACGCAAAGTGCGCATAGTCTCCATTGTACTCGGCGATCACGGACGGCCTGCCGCTGCCCCGGCTCTGCGTCCTGGGCTGGCGCACCTCGCCGCGCGCCGTCATTTCGCCCAGCAGCTTGCCGACCGTCATCGTACTCAGACCCGAAGTGTCCGCCAGCTGCTGGCGCGTCGCCTGCCTGCACAAAAGCAGCGCGCGGCGCAGCGCGGCGATATGCTCCGGCCTTCTGTTGTCCGGCATCGTCCTCACAGCCTCGCCCCTATTTAATCAATCTAATTTATAAATCTTCTTGATTATATGCGCATGCGCGCGTCCTGTCAATCCCCTTTTCCAAAAATAAAACGCCCGGCTGAATCATTCAGCCGGGCGAGTTTGAACTGATTAGTTCGCGGAAGCGGTTTCGGCTTCCATGTTGATGACCTGCTTACCGTCATAGTAACCGCAGTGCTTGCAGACACGGTGAGCGAGCTTCATCTGCTGGCAGCGCGGGCACTTGACGATGCCGGGCGCGGACAGCT
>JBJEUH010000097.1:0-4285 GCA_051883735.1 Candidatus Ventricola sp. | reverse complement strand
CGATGCAGGCTGATGAAACGCCGTAGGTTGGCTGCCGCAGCAGCCGGAGGGAGTGACCTTCATTCACATTCGCTCCCTTTCGATCAGGACGGGCAGAATGCGGAAAACAGCAAAATTCGTCGAGAGCAAATCCATAAGATGCAGTACAATGGAAGCCGTAAGGAGGGAAAGCGTATGCGGGAGCAAACCCTGGCCGTTCAGCGGATGCAGGACTATATCGAGAAAAACGTGGCGCAGGAGATTCGCCTGTCGGATCTGGCGCAGGCGGCGCTGTTTTCACCGTGGTATTCCTACCGCCTCTTCCGGGAATACCTCGACCTGACCCCCACGGAATATGTGCGCAGGCTGCGGCTCTCCCAAGCGGCGGTGCGGCTGCGGGAGGGCAAGGAGCGCGTCATCGACGTCGCCTTTGACCTGGGGTTCTCCAATGTGGATACCTTCACCCGGTCGTTTTTCCGGGAGTTCGGGCTCAATCCCAGCGACTACATGAAAAACCCGGTGCCCATTCCCCTGTTCATTCCCTACGGGGTGCAGTACAGGGAGCTCAGAAAGGAGACGGAAGAGATGCCGGAGATTCAAACGGTCTTTGTTCAGGCCGTCCGCAAGCCCGAGCGGCTGTGCATCATCAAGCGCGGCGTGCACGCCGAGGACTACTTCCCGTACTGCGAGGAGGTGAGCTGCGACGTGTGGGGCGTGCTCATGAGCATGCGCTCCCTCTGCGGGGAGCCGGTGTGCATGTGGCTGCCCCCGCGCTACAAGCGCCCGGGCACCTCCACCTATGTGCAGGGCGTGGAGGTGGAGACGGACTATGCCGGCATGGTGCCCGAGGGCTTTGATACGATCCGTCTGCCGGAGGCGGAATATCTGATGTTTCAGGGGCAGCCCTTTGCGGAGGAGGACTACTGCGAGGCCATCCGGGCGGTGCAGCACGCCGCGGACGGCTATGACCCCACGCCGATCGGATACCGGTGGGACGAGGAAAACCCGCGCATCCAGCTGGAGCCGCGGGGCGAGCGGGGCTATATCGAGCTGCGGCCAGTCAGGAGGATTGAAAGATGAGCGAGGCAATTTCTGTAAGCGGTCTCACCAAGTCCTACGGGAGCAGGACGGTGCTGGACCATTTGGATCTGTCGGTCAAAGCCGGAACGGTTTTTGGCCTGCTGGGGGCCAACGGCGCGGGCAAGAGCACGACGATCGAGTGCATGCTGGGCACAAAGCGGGCGGACGGCGGAACGGTTTCCCTGCTGGGGCAGGATCCCCGGCGCAATCGCAGGGCGCTGTTTGAGCGCATCGGCGTGCAGTTCCAGGAGGGGGACTACCAGCAGGAGATCCGGGTCTTCGAGCTGTGCGAGGAGACGGCCTGCCTGTACAAGAGTCCGGCGGACTACCGTGCGCTCTGCGCGCGCTTCGGCATTGGGGACAAGCTCAATAATCCGGTCAAAAGCCTCTCCGGCGGCGAGCGCCAGCGGCTGTTCATCGTGCTGGCGCTGCTTCCCAACCCGGAGCTGGTCTTCCTGGACGAGCTGACCACCGGGCTGGACGCCAGGGCCCGGCGCAGCGTCTGGAAAACGCTGGAGGAGCTCAAGGCGCAGGGGCTGACCATTTTCCTGACCTCGCACTTTATGGACGAGGTGGAGGCGCTCTGCGATGAAATCTGCATTCTCAGGCAGGGGCGCGCGGTCTTTCGCGGCACGGTGGACGACGCGAAGCGTGCATGCGGCTGCGACCGGTTTGAGGACGCGTATCTGATGCTGTCCGACGAGGAGGAGAGGGAATGAAGCGCTTTTTTGTCCTGCTGAAACACGAAATGAAGCTGAGCATCCGCGATATGAACATGGTCATCTTCGCCGTGCTGATGCCGCTGGTCATTCTGGCGGTGCTCGGCGTGCTCTACGGCGGGAAGCCCGCCTACGACGGCGCGCCCTACACCTTTATGGAGCAGTCCTTCGGCGCGGCCTGCGCCGTGTCCATGTGCGCCGGCGGCCTGATGGGGCTGCCGCTGGTCGTCGCGGACTACCGGGAGCGCAAGATCCTCAAGCGCTTCCGAGTCACGCCGGCGCATCCCGCGCTGCTGCTGGCGGTGGAGCTGTCGGTGTACATGCTGTACTGCGCGGTATCGCTGGCGACCCTGGCGCTGGCGGCGGGGCTGCTCTGGCGGGTTCGCCTGCATGGCTCCGCCTGGGCGTTCCTGGGGAGCTGGCTGCTGACCATGCTCTCCACGCTCAGCATTGGCATGCTGGTGGGCGGCGTGGCGAAGAACACGAAGCAGGCGGGCATCATCGCCTCGATCCTGTATTTCCCGATGCTGGTCTTTTCCGGCACCACGCTCCCCGTGGAGGTGATGCCGCGCGCGATGCAGAAGGCGGTGTCCTGGCTCCCGCTGACCCAGGGCATGACGCTCATGAAAGACGCGTTTCTGGGCATTGGCGGGGGAAGCGCGCTTGGGCCGGTGCTGGTCATGCTCGGTGTGACGGTCGTCTGCGCGGGGCTCGCCGTCCGCTTTTTCCGCTGGGAATGACGCTGTCGATGCAAGTCTGCTGTCGCATCCTTGCATCGGAAGGGAAACGAGAAAACATCATTTCTCGCGCGCCCTTCGGGCACACTCCAAATGATATCGGAAGCGGCTTGCAGCCGCTCCTCGCGGCGTACACGCCGCCGCTGCGGATTTCGTATGAAGGGGCTGCGGCCCCTTCATGCATCCCCAAAGACAAAAACATGCTATGTTGATCATTTAAAAGGCCGCCATCAGGCGGCCTTGTTTTTGGAGAGCCTTTGAACGGCGAACAGCGCGCCGATCAGAAGCAGGGGAAAGATGCTGCCTGCGAGCATGCCGCGCTGCAGGTTGTTGCCTGCGGCCTGCGAGATGTTGCCGACCATATAGGGCCCCAGGGCGCCGCCCAGATCGCCCGCCATGGCCAACAGGGCGAACATGGCCGTGCCGCCGCTGGGCATCTGCCTGGAGGAGAGGCTGATGGTGCCTGGCCACATGATGCCGACGGAGAAGCCGCAGAGGATGCAGCCGACCAGGCCGGCCATCGGCGCGGAGGACAGCGCTGCCATCAGATAGCAGATCAGGCACAGCGCGGAAGAGGCGTACATGAAGCGCATCAGGTCAATCCGCTCGCCGTATTGGCCGTAGATCGCGCGGCTGATGCCCATGGTGACGGCGAACAGACAGGGGCCGGCCAGATCGCCTGCCGTTTTGGACAGGCCGATGGCGGACTCGGCAAAGGCAGACGCCCACTGCGCCATGGCAAGCTCCGAAGCGCCGGCGCAGACCATGAGCACGATGGCCGTCCAGAACATGGGCACCCTGAGGAGCCCGGCAATGCCCATGCCCTCTCCCTCCTTGACGGGATGCTCGATGGGGCAGACGGCAAAGTTGCAGATGTTGAACAGAGGAACCAGCGCCCAGAGGCAGGCGAGCACTCTCCAGTTTTCCATGCCGAATATGGCAAAGAATGCCGTAGACAGGAGGATGGCGGCGACGCTGCCCCAGCAATAGAAGGAGTGCAGCAGGCTCATGACGGCTTCCTTGTGATCGAAGGGACAGGCCTCGACGATGGGGCTGCACAGCACTTCAATCAGTCCGCTGCCCACCGCATAGACGACGGCGCTGATGAGGATGCCCAGGAAGGGGTTGGGCAGGAGCTTGGTGAGCAGCGCCAGACCGATCAGGCCCGCAGCGGAGCACACGCACGAGGCGATGATGCAGGTGCGATAACCGATGCGGTCAACAAACCTGGCGCACAGCACATCGACGATCAGCTGCGTCAGGAAGAACACCGTGGAGATCAGGGCGATGGTGCCCAGCGGGATGCCATACGCGTGGTGAAAGGTCAGATACAGCAGCGGCGCGAAATTGGCGGAAATGGCCTGCGTAATCAGGCCCAGACAGCATGCGGTCAGGGTTTTCCGGTAAGGGTTTTTCATAGGGTCGTTCCTTTCCCGTTTGTCATGTTGTGAGGCAAAACCTTTGAAAGACGCCGGTCTCGGACACAAGGCTTGCAGGCGCTTGCCGGGGACGGCGTCATGCCGGTTCGCTGGGATCATTATAAAGCAGGATGGACTTCAAAGCAATGGCTTCCGGCGTAACCTTTTTTGGACTTCGCCGGAAGCTGACCGCGGCCTGCCGGCTTGAGGTTTGCCGCCGGTTGATCTCGACGATTGTCCCCTCTTGTGGTATAATTCTCTTATTATACGCGCGGGAGGGGGCGTTTTCATGGGCGGGCAGGCGTCTGATCGAGCCGTCATCCATCTTTGCCTGGGCATGCTGGCCCATGTG
>JBJEUH010000096.1:0-64636 GCA_051883735.1 Candidatus Ventricola sp. | reverse complement strand
GATCTGGTATAAACCGTTTTTGTTCATGCATTATTTCCAAATTCCATATATTAAGAGAATGGCAAAGCGAATAATCCATTCCACAAGAAAAATGATTTTTGCAGGATATAGAATCGATAAGTAATCAATAGAAATAATCAATTTACTGAATCGATTCTTTACACTGGGGGAGAAGATGAAGCCTCAAATCAGTGTCATTGTTCCGGTTTATAATGTGGAACGATATCTCAAAAGATGTGTGGATAGTATTCTTGCACAGACGTTTACTGATTTTGAATTAATATTAGTCGATGATGGCTCGCCAGACAATTGCGGAGTCATCTGTGATGAATATTCGCGGAGGGATCATCGTGTACGGGTAATTCATAAAGAGAACGGTGGTCTTTCTGATGCAAGAAACGCCGCGCTTGACGTGATGCAAGGGCGATATGTGTTTTTTGTAGACAGTGATGACTGGATATCAAATGATGCGCTGGAAAGCACATATGAAGCGATCAGAAAAACAGGAGCGAAGGTTGCAACAGGAAATATCATAACTGCTTATGAAGATGGAAGAGAGACTGTCTTGTATGCCCCTTCACAGGAAGAAAAAGTTCTTAATGGCGAAGAGATGTTAACTACATTGCTTCGGCCTAATGCATGCAATAGGCTGTATGCAGCAGAGATCTTCAGCGATCTCAGATATCCAGTGGGCAGACTGTATGAAGATGTCTTTGTGTATCATAAGATACTGGATAGAATTGATCGGATGGTGCTTACGGGCAAGTTTTCATATTATTACTTTATGAGACAAGGAAGCATCATGAACTCGGGATACAGGATTCAGTTTACAGATATTGTCGATGCAGTTTTTGAACGAGCTCAATGGCTGGATCGGATCGGTCAAAAAAGCCTTGCCGATGAGACAAGATTGTTCGTTTATTCGCAGGTAGCGGTTGCGTATGCTCACTTAGATCGAAGCAATACAGAGCATGCAAAAAGACTTAATGAGATTAAGATAATCTACGATGCGTGTTATCCTGTACTGATGCGTTCCAATCAGATCGGATGGAGACAGAAAACGCGGATGTTCATTCTGAAATACATGCCAACTTTGCATACTGTATTATGGGGAAAGCGTATGCCGATGAATCTGGGGTGACAATAATGCCAAAAATCAGTGTAATTGTGCCGGTGTATAATATGGAAAAGTATGTGGGCGAGTGCCTAGATAGCATACTGAATCAAACACTTGTGGATATCGAAGTAATCGCGATCAATGATGGATCGACGGATGCTTCATTGAAAGTTCTCTATGAGTATCAGAGCATTGATAATCGAATCTATGTGATTGATAAAATGAATGAAGGCGTGGGTGCTGCACGGAACGATGGAATACAGGCAGCAAAGGGTGAGTTCCTGGCATTTATAGATCCTGATGATATGTATGCAAATGATGGAGTATTGGCTCATTTATATGAAGCGGCTCAAAAAAGCTGTGCGTCGATAGTTGGGGGAAGATTGTCTTTTCTATACGAAAATGGTTCGATAGAGGAGGAAACTGAAAAAAGCATTGGCACGTTGACCGTTCGCGCTAATGGAATGACAGAATACAAAGACTATCAATACGACTATGGGTTCTCATGCTTTATTTATAGCAGAAGACTTATTGTTGGTAATCATATTTACTTTCCTTTGTATAGTAGATTCCAAGATCCGCCGTTCTTTGTAAAGGCTATGATCACTGCAGAAAGATTCTATGCGCTGGACGAAGTAGTTTATTTGTACAGGCAGCTTCCGGGAGCAACCAAGCTGACAGCAATCAAGACTGCTGATTTCTTGCATGGTATTATGGATAACTTAAGGGTCTCAAAAGAGAACAATCTCGCGCAATTGCACTACGTCAGTGCAGAAAGGCTGAACAGAGAAGGATCCTATATGGTGCTGCATAACCTTGAGAGCTCAGAGATCAGAAGAATTATAGGGTGCTTTATTCAGGCAAGCGCGATGGTAGATTCGAAATGGTTGAAAGAAGAAGGTTATTTTCAATCAGTAACTTATGTTCCAGAAGCATTTGATTATTTGGTGACAACTTCACAGAAATATGAGAGGATGAGAAGAGCGCCAGTGCTGAAAAACTTATTGGATGTGGTTTCTCGATTGCGTATACGGTGATTGAATATGAATAAACTATTGGCATTTCTTGTCAGGTCAGAGCACAAACTATACAAAATCAAAAAACGCTTGAGACTAAAAAACAAGGATATGACAGTGTTTTCAAGCAACTGCAATGGGGCGTATATTTTGCACGATCTTGGTTGCCCATTTAACTCTCCTACGGTCAACCTGTATTTTCTTCCGGAGCATTTTCTTAAGTTTGTGCGTAAACCTGAAGATTATTTGTTTGCTGAGTTGGAGGAAATACATGTAGATGGAGTGTCTTTTCCAGTAGGACAGATAAGAGATATTCAGTTGTACTTTATGCACTTTGATTCTTTTGAAGACGCTAAAGAAGCTTGGGAAAGAAGAGCTAAGCGAGTTAACTTGGGCAATGTTTATCTGATCATGACAGATAAAAATGGATGCACCTACGAGCAAATTCGTGAGTTCGAGGAACTGCCGACTAAGAACAAGGTGATTTTTACGCATCGAGAATATAGGGAATTCCCTTCCGCGTATTATATTCCGGGTTTTGAAGATCAGAAAGAGGTAGGAATTCTTTCAGATTGGAAGCCTCAACTTTTGAAACGCAGATGGCTAGATGATTTTGACTATGTGAGCTTTTTCAATCGGGGTATGAAGCGTTGAGGGCTGGCATATGGGTGAATGAGGAATATGCATTGATAAATTGATTTACAGGCTTTCAAGGGACAATCTAAACTTGAATAGCAATGGTTTATTTGATTACATACATCGTAATAAGCTGAGAAATGGTGTGTACAGAACACGTAGTTAAATCTATATAAACAATAAAGAGGAAAGAGAATATGTCTAGTCGTGTAGAAGAGAACTCATACCATGTGGAGATAACATCAGAGAGACGATTATTAGACTTTAATATTAGGGAATTACTGGAATATAGAGATCTGGTTTTTTTGTTTGTTAAGCGGACGTTTATTTCTCAATACAAGCAGACAGTTTTAGGTCCTATTTGGGCGATAATTCAACCGCTGCTAACGACAGTTGTCTTTACCATCGTTTTTGGTGGAATAGCAAGTTTGCCTACAGATGGCATTCCTAGCTTTCTATTCTATTTGTGTGGGACGATCTGTTGGAATTATTTTTCAGGAAATATCACGACGACTTCAACTACATTTGTATCAAATGCAGCGATATTTGGAAAAGTGTATTTTCCGCGGCTCGTGCTTCCTATTTCGACAGTTATCACGAATTTAATATCGCTGTCAATTCAGATGGTTATGTTTATCTTTTGTTGGATAGTATTTTTACAGAAAGGCGCACCGATTCGTCCGAATTGGTGTATAGTACTTCTCCCTTTGTTATTGCTTCAAATGGCGACATTGAGTTTAGGGTTAGGCATCATCATTTCTGCCCTGACAACAAAGTATCGTGACCTTGCAATGCTGGTAGGGTTTGGCGTGCAGCTCTGGATGTATGCAACACCTGTCGCGTACTCTTCGACCCTAATCCCGGAAAAATGGATAGGATTGTATATGCTTAATCCAATGACGCCAATTATAGAATTATTCCGGTATGGTTTTCTGGGTGCAGGAACAATTCGGATCGAGTATTATTTGTTTAGCTGGCTTGTAACCATTCTTATCCTTGTAATGGGAGTATTGCTCTTTAACAAAGTAGAAAAGACATTTATGGATACTGTTTGATTTGGGGAAGCAAATAAAAATGAATGTATATATCGTGCTATATACGCTATCTGTTGGAGGGGCAGAGAGGCATGCAACTTCCATTGCCAATTATCTCTCTTTGCATGGATATCATGTAAAAATGATTCTGCTTCAAAATCACACTGTAGATTATGCTTTGGAAGATGGAATTGAAGTTATTGCATTAAGTGATCTGGAATATCCAAACTCAATTGCAAAAGCGAAGCCCAATATACTTGATAAAGTATTGCTTAAGATATATCGATTAGTCTCTGAAGACAGATATAATCTGCTTGACAGAAAACTATATATCGATATGCAATATACAAGAAAACTGAAATACTATTCTTCCAAACAAAAAGACATTGCGAAGAGTATCGTGATTTCATTCATGCCAATTCCCAATATAGCAGCTGCATCTTTAAAGAAAAAATACAAGTATAGCCTCATTCTTGGAGAATTCAATTCTCCTCACCTTGAATTTGCCGAAAAGGCACCTGAAAACACACTGAAAAGAATATACTTCCCAAATGCTGATGGATTTGTATTTCAGACAGATGAACAAAAAGGCTTCTATCACTATCTTTCTACTGTCAAAAAAGTGGTAATTCCAAACCCGCTTGAATCAATTCATGTTGAACCTTTTCAAGGTCAAAGAAAGAAAGAAATAGTCAATTTTTGCAGGCATGTAAAGGCTAAAAACCTACCGCTGTTGATTGAAGCGTTTTCCAAGTTGGTACAGGAGTATCCAGACTATACTCTTGTGATCTATGGAGACGGGCCTGAAAAAAATAGCACCGAGAGATGTGTTCGTGAGCACGGAATTGAAGAGAAGGTTATTCTCAAACCATATGCCCTAAATGTATTGGAAAGTATTCGCGAAAGTGCCATGTTTGTGAGTTCTTCGGATCGTGAAGGCATTTCTAATTCCATGGTTGAGGCGATGGCAATTGGTTTGCCAACAATATGTACGGATTGCCCTGCAGGTGGCGCGAGAATGTTTATTAAGTCATATATAAATGGCATACTCGTACCTGTTCAGAATCCGGAAGCTTTGTATAGAGCCATGAAGTTTGTTATTGAAAACCCTGAAAATGCTGCAATGATGTCTGAGAATGCTGTGGAAATTCGTAACATCTTGAATAAGGATAAGATCATGAGACAATGGCTCGAATTTATACGTGGCATTGGAGGCGAAATGTAAATGGAAGATATTATCATTGATATACAAAATGTCAAAAAGGAGTACCGGCTTGGTGCTATCGGCGGCGGAACACTAAAAGGAGATTTACAAAGTTGGTGGGCTAAAAAAAGAGGTAAAGAAGATCCTAATCTGACCATTGGACAAGAGGCGAGGTTAGTTGGACAAAAGTTTATGGCGCTCAACGGGATTAATCTAAGCATACGCAAAGGGGAAGCATTAGGAATTATAGGCGGTAACGGTGCAGGTAAATCAACTCTGCTGAAGTTGCTGTCTCGTGTTACTGCACCGACGGAAGGTAAGATTATTCTGAACGGTAGAATTGCATCCATGCTTGAAGTTGGAACTGGATTTCATGGGGAGCTGACCGGCAGAGAGAACGTCTATATGAACGGTGCTATTCTGGGCATGACGAAAGCAGAAATCGATCGTAAAATTGAAGATATTATTGACTTTTCAGAGGTGCGCGATTTTATTGATACGCCAGTAAAGCGTTATTCAAGTGGCATGTATGTCAAGCTGGCGTTTTCTGTAGCTGCGCATTTGGATTCGGAAATCATGATTATGGATGAAGTATTGGCCGTTGGCGATATGGCCTTTCAGAAAAAATGCTTGGATAAGATGAAAAGCGCCGTCAAGGAAGATGGAAAAACCGTTTTATATGTTAGCCACAATATGAGCACGATACGGCAGCTTTGTGATCGCTGTGTTGTTCTGGATAAGGGCAAGATTGTATTTGAGGGTGAAGTGGAAAAAGGAATTGATTTGTATATGTCAAACTCTGTTCAAGCCCTGGATGTAGATATTGATCTATCAAAGAAGAGGATGGCCCATCTTCCCAAAGAGACAAAGGGGAAGATAACGCATCTTGCTCTACTAGATAAGGAAACTGCGAGATACAAGTATAATGAACCCATTCGGATTCGAATGACGATCAAAGCATATCAAAAAATGCAGAGTATGAGCCTTAGAGTTGAAATAAGAACAAAGAATGGCAATCCGGTAGGTTTGGCCAAAATAGGAAATTTTGGCTGCATGAATCAAAATGAGGAGAAGAGCTTTGACTTTAGGCTTGATTACACTGGGCTTGTAAATGGAGAATACCTCGTCTGTCTAGTGCTGTATGATGGAAACGATTATGGTAACTTCATAGATATAGATGCTGTTTATCCTGCATTTATGTTTAGTATAGAAGACACTGAGAATAGTATTGGCTTGAATTGGGACCACCGAAACTGGGGATACATATGCTTTCGTGATATCCAAAGACTGAATTAATGAAAAAAGGGGAAGATAAAGCATGAGCAAGATACTCATTGGTTCACCAGTAAAACAGAAGAGCAGCATTCTGAAGGAATTTCTATTGGGACTTGATGAAGCGGAAATAGGAAATCATCAAGTGGCTTACTATTTCGTCGACGATAATACTGAAAAAGCATCTTCAGAATTATTAGTAAGCTTTGCTGAAAAGCACGAAGCGGTTATAAAGAACGGGTCAGACTTATTTGATTCAAATTCGGAGTATGAGGGCCATGCTTGGAATAATGAGATTCTAAAGAAGGTAACGATATTCAAAAATAGCATCATTTCATATTGTATTGATAACAGTTTTGATTATTTGTTTTTGATTGATTCGGATATTGTGATTGATAAAAGAAGCTTACTGCAGCTGCTCTCAGATCAAGTTGATATTGTTTCAAACGTGTTTTGGAATCAATGGCAAAAGAACGGCATGTTGACGCCTCAGTGCTTTTGGATTCCTGATATTTATCGTCAGGATAAAGATTTCAATGTTCCCATGACGTTTGAAGAAGCGCATGGAATAAGAATGGATATGATTGAAAGGTTAAAACAGCCTGGTTTGTATAAGGTAGATGGTTTGGGCGCATGCACAATGATTTCTAGGCGTGCTCTTGAAATGGGAGTCAACTTCAAAGAGATCCCCAATTTGAAAATTCCAGGTGAAGATAGACCTTTTTGTATACGCGCAGGCGCATTGGGTTTTGATCTGTATATGGATTCAGTATACCCTGCATATCATATTGCAAAAGAGATATATCTTGATAGGGTTGATGAGTTTAAGCGAGAAGGATTTAAATTTGATATGTGTCAAACATTCGAAGAAGAGCCGAGGAAGAATCGCAGGTTTAGATTTGTGCGAGATTTTCTTCTGAGGGTAGGCCGAAAGCTTGTAAGGGATTTCTCTGATTAAAAGGAATCTGATTCTGGAAGGAATTTGCCACATGCGTTTTTACTGAAAAACTGATGGCATTGCAAAGGACTGTTATATGATGCATAAGAATGTGCGTGATTTAGTACTGGAACACCTGATATCATCCATAATGGTTCTTTGTATTATGGTTGCAATAATAGGGGTTATCAATAAACTGCATGGTTTCTTCAGAGCATTTGATTTGCTTATAGGATTATTTGTTTTGATAGTCGAGATATGTGTTTTTCTGCATATATCGAAAAAGCCCCAAAATGATAAGCAGATAATTATAAGGATTATAGCTACATCCGTTTTATTGTATGGTCTTTGGAATATAGTATATCACGCGCAACCAACGAGTGACTATGCTGTTTTATGGGAAGGGGGGGAGCAAATCCTTGAAGGTTCATTCTATCAAAGAGTAAAGGACCCCTCCGACTATTTTTATTATTACAACTATCAAATTCCTTATGCTTTCTACCTTGCAATACTCATGAGATTGCTTTTGGGGAGTTTAGATGCAATAAAATGTGTCCAGCTCGTCATTATGACTTTGACCAATGTTGTTCTATTCAAAACGTTACGTCTCTATTTCAGCACGCGAAAGGCTTACTTCTCCACATTATTATTTGTTGGCTATCCATACATTTTTATGGGTTCAGGGATACTGAATAATCAGCATGAAGGACTGTTTCTAATTTCACTTGCAGTATACTGCTTTTTATCCTCTGATGCATATCGCAATTATTTTGTGTGCGCTATGCTCTTGTCTGCTGGAAACATGTTTCGACCTACAGCTACGGTCGTTTTACTTGTAATGGCTTTATCGACATGCATCTTCGGAATAGTGTATCGAAAAGGTCAATATTTTGTTGGTGCATTGATTCTAATTATTGTTTTCTCTGCAGTTAATTCCGCTATTAATGGTTTGTTCATTTTCTTTGAGTTGGCACCAAGGGGAGTAAAAGCAGAAAACCTATGGTTTAAGCTTCTTTTAGGATTAACTGGTCAGGGGATTACTGGCAAAGCTACTACGGATGCAATACACACTAATTTATATTACGACCTCTTGTCGTTTGATTTTGATTATGTGCTGTATCAGGCGGCAGCTAAAGAGCACTTGATATCACTTATTAGGAGCGGTTCTTTAGACTGGAAAAGGATTATTAGAACGTTTCTTGACTTCTTGGGTGGTGTAGACAATCAGGTGTATTATGGTGATAGCCATTTTACATCGCGTCACTGGATGATAGTTAATGTTTTGAATATAATTGGAGCTGGAATATATACATTGAGCCTTTGTGGCTCATTAGCCACAGGCATACAAAAGAAAGAATCTCGTAGTAATCCTTTGTCAATGATCGGGTCATTGATTTTTACTGGCTATTTCTTTGCTTATTTCTTCCTTGAAAAACAAACGAGGTATCGTTACGAACAGTACTATGCATTGTTTCTTTTAGGTGTTCCAGCACTCTTTGATTTATTCCAAAAGATGGTGTATATCATAAAACGAAAAATGAATAAATGACTTGTGACTAATATAATATCAATAATGGGGGAAGTATGAAAAAGGCCTTATTAGTTTTTGGCACTCGACCAGAAGCCATCAAGATGTGTCCGTTGGTCAACGAGCTTAAGACTAGGAATAATATTGAGACAATCGTATGCGTGACCGGCCAGCATCGCCAAATGCTTGATCAAGTTCTTGATGCATTTCAAGTTATACCTGATTACGATCTTTCTGTGATGAAAGAAAAACAAACACTTTTTGATATAACAACTAATATACTAAATTGTATCGCAGATGTGCTGAAGAAGGAGAAGCCAGATATCGTATTGGTGCATGGTGATACATCAACAACCTTTGCCGCTGCACTAGCCTGTTATTATATGCAGATCCCAGTTGGTCACGTGGAAGCAGGCTTGCGCACACATAATATTTATTCCCCATATCCGGAAGAATTCAATCGACAGGCAGTCAGTATTATTGCTCGTTATCATTTTGCCCCCACGGAGCTTACCAGACAGAATCTGATTCATGAGGGTAAACGACCTGACACAATATTTGTGACTGGCAACACCGCAATTGATGCACTAAAAACTACCATACGCAAGGACTATTCACACCCCGAATTAGAATGGGTTGGTGATAGCCGATTGATTTTGATTACTGCACACAGGCGCGAAAATTTGGGCCAACCGATGCAACACATGTTTAGAGCGATCCGTAGAGTAATGGACGAACACCCCGACGTCAAGGCGATCTATCCAATCCATTTGAATCCTCTTGTCAGAGAGACCGCGCGGAGTATCCTCGGAGATGATGAACGAATCCATATTATCGAGCCGCTAGAGGTATTGGATTTCCATAATTTTCTCAGTAGAAGCTATCTAATCCTCACTGATTCTGGTGGGATTCAGGAGGAGGCTCCTTCCTTAGGTAAACCAGTTTTAGTGATGCGTGATACTACAGAGAGGCCAGAAGGCGTTTCTGCTGGTACACTGAGGCTCGTTGGTACAGAGGAAGAGAGCATCTATATTAGTTTTAAGAGTCTTTTGGAAGATTCTGAAATATATGAAAGAATGAGTATGGCAAGCAATCCTTATGGGGACGGCTTTGCTAGCAAAAGGATTGCGGATATACTGCTTTCAATCTGATAAAAGATTGAAATAGTCTTATTATAGATGAATGCTCTGGAGATAGTTGGTGAGTTATAATTAAGAACTTCTTTTCACATAAGTTTGTTCATCCCTTTAATTATGCTATTGGGGATATGGGTCTGCAATCCTCAAAATTAAATGGGAAAATTGATTGTGTGGTTGTATATGAGAAGGGGCTGTACAGTGGTGAGATCAGTTAATGGCTTGTCGATGTTGATAGATTCATCTCTTCGTAGATTGACCATATCTATATTGTTTATCATAGCAATATTGAATGGGGCTGGCTTATTTTTTGATGGAACTACGTGGATTATCCTACATATTGTTTTGTGTGCTATTTTGACGGGCGCTGTTTATGTTGTTATTCGAAGCGGATTATGGAATAATAGTGTTTTTTGGATGATCCTTATAGGAATCGGAATGGTTGTAAGGTGCGTATACATTTTTTCTATACAGATACCAATTAGATCAGATCAATTAAAGTGTTTAGAGGCAGCTAAATCGCTATTAGAAGGGGATAAAACATGGGTACAAGACCAGTACTTTCAGAGATGGGCATATCAGATACCGTTCGTGCTATATGAGGCTGCAGTTTTAAAGCTATTTGGAGATGTTTCGGCATTATATGTTTTTAATGCAATTTGGAGCAGTGTTACCTGTTTTCTTCTATACATGATTGTTTTTGAAGCTACAGAGGAAAAGTTGGTTTCTTTGATAGTATCAGCTATGTATGCACTAGCTCCAGCGTATATTATGCATATAGGCTTATTATATAACAATATTTTGGGTGGGTGCCTATGGCTATCTGCAATATATGTTTTTCTTAAAGCTATGAAGGGAAAAAGCTATTCCTGGGGCTATTTGCTATGTGGTATCATATTGGCTGTGAGTCAAGCAATTCGTAGCGAAGCTATAATTCTGCTTTTAGCGATATTGTGTTTTGGAATTTATGAAGTGGTCAAGGGAACTTCTAATCGTAATAGAGTAATGAGCTTATTCAAAATTGGAAGTATTCTTGTGGCTTATAAACTTACAATATTAGTCTTTTCATACTGTGTGGAGCTCTTTGGGTTAGGGTGTGGGGGAATCTACAACCACAATCCATATTGGTATTTGGTATGCGGTTTATCGCCAGAGAATTATGGAGAGTATAGTGTACAATATGCATATATTCTTGATATCCTTGATCCTGGTAAGCAGAGAGAAGCGTTTTTCCAGATTATGAAGGAAATCATTGGAGGTTGGAATATAAAGTCATTCTTTAAGTTTTGGATTGGAAAGATGTATAGGATGTGGGGGGGAGATAATGGACCTTTTGCGTATGGTTTAGACTCGTCGACATGGATGCAACTGGTTTTATTTTTGGATAGGGTGTTATACTTCTTTACTGTTGTCTTTTCGTGTATTGGCGTGCGAACAAGGGATAGCAAAACAAAGCTATTATTCAATATCGCATTTTTAGGTTTCTTTTTTGCTTTCCTTTTTAAAGAAATCTCTGTAAAATATAGGTATAATCCGGGATTATGCCTATTCGTTTTGTCTGCATTTGGAATCTCTATGATAAATGACAGGGCGAGAAGTAGCACATAGATAATTGATGGCCTTGCTTAATAGTAGATCTTATTTAGGTGATTTAGATTGGAAAGAAAGACAGCGGGGTGAGGAGAATGGGCTCAACAGCCCAAAGATGTCTTGCTCTTATTTTGCTTACCTCCCTCACCCTTCTCGCTTTGTGCCTCCTCGGCTCGAAATATGCCCTGGAGGTGACCAACTACGTACTCTCCTCGCCGAAGCTCACCGCCTCCATCCGCATGGTTCAGCTGACGGATCTGCACAACAGCGAGTTCGGGGAAAACAACGAGCGGCTGGTGCGCATGGTCAGCCGGCAGCAGCCGGACCTGATTCTCATGACGGGCGACATGCTCAACGGCAGGGAGGACGAAACGGAGATTGCGGTGAACCTTGTCCGAAGGCTGACGGAGGTTGCGCCGGTGTATTTCTCCTATGGCAACCATGAGGTGACGCACGAGCGGATGTTTGCCCGGGATTTGACGGCGATCTTTGAGGAGGCCGGGGCAACGGTGATCAACAGGACGTATGAGGATGTGACGGTGAACGGACAGATGATCCGTTTGGGCGGTATCTATGGCTACTGCCTTCCGGAGAAGTATTATTCTTCCGGCGAGGCGAAGCGCTGGGAGTGCGAGTATCTCAAGGAATTCC
The DNA here is from genome assembly GCA_051883735.1 of Candidatus Ventricola sp. Classification (GTDB taxonomy): domain Bacteria; phylum Bacillota; class Clostridia; order Christensenellales; family Aristaeellaceae; genus Ventricola. The sequence continues at coordinate 52,515 of JBJEUH010000096.1, read as the reverse complement.
AGGACACGGAGTACTACACGATTCTGCTGGCACATCTGCCGACATGCTGGATTCGCAACGACAATCTGGATATCTGGCAGATTGACTGTGTGGTTTCGGGCCATGAACACGGTGGCCAGATTCGCCTGCCGCTGATCGGCGGGCTGTATGCGCCGGATCGGGGCTTTTTCCCGGGGTGCTCGTCCGGGATTTACGCCTCGCAGGACGGCAAGCGGGCGATGGTGCTCTCGCGCGGGCTGGGCAGCGGAGTCGGCGTGCCCAGATTCAATAATGTACCGGAGATTGTCGTGGTGGATATTCTGCCGCAGAGAGCGATGGAGGAAGAATGAACGCAATTAATTCGCTGTTTCTGGAAGCCCTGGCTGTGAGCCTGCGTGGCGAGCGCGTGCAGTGGGAGAATCCGCTGAGCGCGCAGGACTGGGCTGCGCTGTTTCAGATGGCGCAGACGCACCATGTGCTGCCGATGATCTTTGAGGCGGTGTATGCCTGTCCGGCAGCTCGGAGTGCGGATGCGCAGCTGATGCAGCTTGCCAAGCGGCAGACCATGCAGAGCGTAATGATGCAGGCGATGAAGACGGGCGAGCTTCTTGCCCTGGTGAAGCATTTGCAGGCTGTGGGCGTGACGCCTTGCGTGGTGAAGGGCGCTGTCTGCAGGAGCCTGTATCCCAGTCCGGATCATCGGATTTCCGGCGATGAGGACGTGCTGATTCCGCCGGAGCAGTTTGAACCCTGCCATGAGGCGATGCTTGCCTTCGGCATGCAGCCGGCCGATCCGCAGCAGGACATTCTGAGCGCGCATGAGGTGCCCTACGGCAAGCCGGGCAGCCCGCTGTACATCGAGCTGCACAAGCATTTGTTCCCGCCGGAAAATGATGCGTACGGCGATTTCAATCGATTCTTTGCGGATGCGCACGCGCATACGACCCAGATCCTTGTGGATGGTACGCCCCTGACGACACTCTGCCCGACGGATCATTTCTTCTATCTGATCTGCCATGCGTTCAAGCACTTCCTGCACAGCGGCTTCGGCATTCGGCAGGTGTGCGACATCGTGCTCTTCGCAGGACGCTATGGGCAGGAGATTGACTGGGTGGCTGTGCTGGAGAACTGCCGGGAGATTCGAGCGGATCAGTTCGCGGCGGCGCTGCTGAGGATTGGCAGAAAGTATCTGGGCTTTGATCCGAATGCAGCGGGCGTTCCGCAGGTGTGGCAGGAGATCACGGTGGACGAGGGCCCGATGCTTGACGACCTGCTGGACAGCGGTGTGTTTGGCGACGCCACCATGAGCCGCAAGCACTCGAGCACCATGACGCTCAACGCTGTTGCCGCGGACAGGCGCGGCAGGAAGGCCCGGGGGAATGTGCTGCGCACGCTCTTCCCCAGTCGGAAGGCGCTGGAGGGGCGCTATCCCTTCCTGCGCACGAAGCCCTGGCTGCTGCCGCTCGCCTGGGCGCGCCGCATGGTGCACTACGCCGGGGAACGCCGCGGGGCCGGGGCGGACAACCGCGCCGCGGAGAGCCTGCGCATCGGCAGCGAGCGCGTGGAGCTGCTGCGGCGGTATGGAATCATCAAATAACATGGAAATGTTAAATGATCGTAAGAAAGTTGTGATTTGGCATTGACTTCCCCTGTGAATGGGTGTATACTGTGGATGATTTAAGTTACGCTTTAAAAAAGCGCCGGGTTTGAGAGACTATCCTTGAAAGAGAGGACTGATGGATATGAAGGCTGTTTATGAAATGCCGAGGGTCAGCTTTGAGGCGTTTATGGCTAACGAGGCGGTGTCGTCATGTGGAGATGCGAATACGCAGGTTATTTTTGACTGCCTGAAAGGTGGCCAGAAGGATTCGGCCAAAGTACTTTCTTCCGCTTTGGGTGTTACTTGCACCAACTATGATGCAGGCTTTGCGGACTATGTGACGATGGTGGATGGCAAGCTTGAAGGAAACGATACTCTAACAGAAGATGATAATATTACCAGTTCTCAGGTAGGTTATGTTAACAAGAACCATTCTACCTTCAGTGATTACCTCCAGTGGAACAATAATAACCATACCGTCGATATTAAGGCGGAGTACAAGAGCAGTTTCTTGGGATGGCTGTTCATTAGCGGCGATGATAAGGATAAGCAAATGGATCAGTCTGGATGGAGTATTCTCAATGGTATACTTAAGTTTACTCCGAGTGATACTGAAAAGAAGCACGCCATGCTTGCGCCTGTTTTCAGCTTGGACATTGGCACGAGCCTGTAATGTGAGGTAACTGCATTTAAGGAGGGAATCGGATTCGATTCCCTTTTTTTCAATAAGAGGGAGAACACATGGATTCATTAGACGCATTTTCCGGAACCTATAATGAAAGACTGATCAACAAAGCGCAGCAGCAGAAAATTCCGATTTCCGGTACATTCGAATTGTCCCCTGTCTGCAACATGAGGTGCAGAATGTGTTATATCGAGCATGTACCGCGTCGGGAAGAGTTACAGCCCTATGAATTTTGGATCGAAATATTTGAACAGGCCATCCAGATGGGAATGCTGTTCCCGCTCTTGACAGGTGGAGAACCGTTTCTTTATCCGGACTTCGATAAGCTGTATGAACGTCTGACCAGACTGCCTCTGCATCTGTGTATCAATACGAATGCAACGCTGCTCGACCGGGAGAGGGTTGCCTGGCTGGCGAAATATCCGCCGAGAAGGCTGAATATATCGCTCTATGGAGCATCTGATGAAACTTATGCGAAGCTATGCGGAAATCCCAATGGGTTTTCTCAGGTGATGAATGCGTTTGATTTGCTGAAGGAGTACGATATTGCATTCAGGGTGCATAGTGTCATGGTACCTGAAAATGCGGCGGATTATCGACAGATTATTGAAATATGCAATCGGTATCAGGTTCCTTTGGCCATTGCGAATTATATGTTACCTTCGTATCGAAAGGAGGAGGACAGTGTTCAGGCCAAAGACCGTTTTCCGCCGATACAGCTTGCGGAACGGAGCTTGGCGTATCTTCGCGATCACTTTATTGGGCAGGAAGAAGAATACAGATTGTATCTTGAGCAGCGATGTGCTGCCTTTGAGAGGCCTGAACGCTATTCTCTCTATGGGAATAACCAGGTGACATGCAGGGCAGGTTCATGCGTTTTCTGGGTGGATTGGAGAGGATGCGCAAGCGGATGTGGAATCCATAACCAGAATCGTATTGATTTGCATACTACGGCGTTTGCTGATGCTTGGAAAAAAATTGTTGAGGATACAAACCATATCCGGATTTCTGAAAAGTGCAAGTGTTGCAGATATCGCTGCATCTGTCATGTTTGTGCGGCGGCAGCCTTTTGTGAAACAGGTTCTATGGCCGGGACGCCCGAGTATCTTTGCGCGTTTTGCGAAGAATATGCCAAGCTGTTGCTAGCAGAGAGGAGCAGTCGGTTTGGAAAACTGTGAAACAGCTTATTATCGAATTGGCGATCTTGTGTGGAAAGTAATCAGCGATCTTCCGTTTCAATTGCCGGACAGCAATGCATTGGATTTCCGTACTATTGAAGCGAGTGCGGACTATTGCTTTGCTTTCCGGAAATGTACCAGCATCCCGGAGGTTACTGGCGAATGCAGAGTGATAGCAGAATTTCCGTTTGGATTTGAATTGCAGGGAAAAAACGGTGAACATTACAGAGCATTTACCTGGAAGGAACGGATTTACGATGCTGTACTAAAGCTGGGGAAGGATACTGGCACAGTTTTCTATATAAGCCATACCATTTTGGCAGAACGCTGCGCGAACGGCTTTAACTTTATCAACTATTTTGGACTGGAATACCTCTTTCTTCGCTTTGGCGGTTTCTTCCTCCACAGCTCTCATGTCAATATGGATGGCAAAGCACTGATCTTTTCCGCGCCCAGCGGCACGGGCAAGAGCACGCAGGCCGACCTGTGGGAGAAATACGCGGGCGGCGAGGTCATCAACGGCGACCGGACGCTGCTGCGCAAAAAGGACGGCGTCTGGCACGCCTATGGCTGCCCGATGTGCGGCACCAGCGGCATCCATAAGCAGGGGAATGAGCCCATCCGCGCCATCGTGATGCTCAGTCAGGGCACGGAGAACGAGGTCCGGCGGCTGTCGGCGGGCGAGGCGTTCCAGCGCATCTACCCGGAGATCACCGTGCCGCGCTGGAACCGCGAGCTGGTGCTGCGCGCCATGGAGCTGCTCGACGACGTGCTGGCCCGGGTGCCGATCTATGCGCTGTCCTGCACGCCGGATGCGCGCGCCGTGGAGGCGCTGCGCGAGGCGATCGGGCTGTAAAAAAGTTTGCGCCGCCGGTTGCGCCGGATCGGAATTGGTGATATCATGTGAGCGGAAGGCTGCGACAGCAAGCGGCTGCAAAGAAGGAGTAGACGATGAAAACCCATCCGGATTTTATTCTCAGGCAGATCGCGGGCGAGAACATCCTCGTGCCCTGCGGCGAGGCGGCCAAGCGCCTCAACGGCCTGATCAACCTGAACAGCACCGCGGCGTTCATCTGGCAGAACCTGAACGACGCGAAGGATCTGGACGAGCTGACGGCGCGCGTCATGGAGAATTTTGAGATCGACGAGGAGACCGCCAGGCGCGACGTGAACGGGCTGACGGCCGAGCTGATCCTGATGGGCATGGTGCTCACCGAGGAGGGCGAGACGCTGCCGCCGCATCCGATGATCAAGCAGGAACAGCGGGAAGAATAAGAAGCGAGAGGCTTTCGGTGCGCGGGAAGTGTTCCTGCGCGCTTTTTTCGCCTTTTAGGACATTGCGCCCAAAATCGTGCAGCGAGCACTGAATGACCTGGTTTTGCAAAGCTGTTCGGAAGCGGGAGCGGGCACGGCCCGCTTTTCGCCTTTTAGGACATTGCGCCCAAAATCGTACAGCGAGCACTGAATGACTTGGTTTTGCAAAGCTGTTCGGAAGCGGGAGCGGGCACGGCCCGCTTTTTCGGTCGGGTCAGGCGCCGGAGGCGGTCTGCGCGCACGCGGCGCGCTTGACGAACGCGCGGGAAAAGCGTATGATAAAAGATAACGGACTTGCATTCATCGGACGAAAGGGGCAGCGCGCATGGCAGAAAACCGCGATCAGAGCCAGGAGGTCAAGATTGCCTTTGAATCGCTGAAGATCCTGATCAACAAGTGGTACGACGGCTCCATCGAGGAGACCATCGACGACTGGAAGTGGATTTTTTCATACAGCAAAAAGTACAAGTGGGCGATCGTGTATTCGACGGTCATGGGCCTGGTCAGCGCGACGCTCGGCGTCGTGAGCAGCCTGATGAGCAAGTACCTGCTGGACGTGATCACCGGCTATCAGACGGACAAGCTGTGGGTGCTGGTGACCGTCGCGGTGGTGTCGACGATCTTCAACCTGACGATCGGCAACTGGCTCGGGCGCTTCAATATGAAGCTGGGCATCGACATCGGCAACGATATCCAGGCGGATATCTTTGACAGGATCATCGACGCGGACTGGTACGCCATGAGCAAGTACCCCAACGGCGATCTGCTCAACCGCTTTTCCAGCGACGTGAGCACGATCTCCGGCAACGCAATCGGCTGGTTTCCGTCGATCATCATCCTCGTGTACAATTTCGTCGTCACGTTTTTCGTCATCATGCGCTATGACAAGATGATGGCGGTGCTGGCGTTTGTCGGCGCGCCGATCGGCTTTGCGATGTCGGCCATCCTGATGAAGTACCGCCGCCGCTACGCTAAGCGCGCCAAGGAGATGGGCAGCCAGGTGACGAGCTTCCAGGTGGAGACGTTCTACAATTTCGACACGATCAAGTCCTTCGGCATCGCGCCGCATTACAGCAAGAAGCTGCGCGAGTGGCAGAAGAAGATGAAGGACTTCCAGCTGGAATACAACATGTTCTCCATCAAGACGGGCATCGTCAGCTCGATCTTCGGCTTCATCCTGCAGGGTGTGATCTTCGGCTACTGCCTCTACCGCCTGTGGACGCGGGAGATCACCTACGGCACGATGACGCTCTTCATGCAGCAGCGCAACAAGCTCGCCAGCGCGTTTTCCAGCCTGGTCGGCATCATCCCGGCGTTCCTCAACACGTCGATCTCCGCGCATCGCATCCGCGAGCTGGTCGATCTGCCGCGCGAGCCGCATGTGCCGCGCAGCGGCGAGCTGGACGCGTACATCGAGGACGGCTTCACCATCGAGATGCGCGACATGAGCTTCGGCTATGTGCGCGGCAAGCGCGTGGTGAAGGATTCGCAGATGATCGCGCGTCCGGGCGAGATCGTCGCGCTGATCGGCCCGTCCGGCGAGGGCAAGACGACGCTGATCCGCCTGATTCTCGGCCTGGTCCGGCCCAAGGCCGGCGAGGCGGTGATCCGCGCGAGCAACGGCATGGAGCTGCCGCTCAACGCGGATACGCGCCATCTGTTCTCCTATGTGCCGCAGGGCAACACGATCCTCTCGGGCACGATCGCGGAGAACCTGCGCATGGTCCGGGAGGACGCGACGGACGAGCAGATCATCGAGGCGCTTGAAATCGCCTGCGCGTGGGACTTTGTGAGCAAGATGCCGGACACGATCAACTACAAGATCGGCGAGCGCGGCCGCGGCCTGTCGGAGGGCCAGGCGCAGCGCATCGCGATTGCCCGCGCGGTGCTGCGCGACGCGCCGGTGCTGCTGCTGGACGAGGCGACCTCCGCGCTGGACGTGACGACCGAGCGGCAGGTGCTGCGCAACATCATCAAGCAGCGCCCGAACAAGACCTGCATCGTCACCACCCACCGCCCGAGCGTGCTGAACATGTGCCAGCGCGTCTACCGCGTGATGGACAAGCAGATCACCGAGCTGTCCGAGGAGGAATCCAGCAAGATGGCGATGGATTTTTAAGGTACCAACGGATTTTGTGCTCAATTCCTTTCGGATGCGCGAAGCGAAGAAGGGGGTTGGGGATGAAATCCCCAAGCGGGGTTTGGGGCATGCGGCCCCAACGTATCCCAGAATCAGGAGGTCAATATGCTTCACGAACGCGTTTTTGTGCCGTCCTCGCGCGGCGCGCAGGTTTGCATGGATGTGTACGTTCCGCGGGTTTCCCGGGAGATCGAGCCAGGGATCAGGCGGCCGGCGATCGTCATCTGCCCGGGCGGCGGTTACGAGTTTTGCAGCGAGCGGGAGTCCGAGCCGGTCGCGCTGCGCTTCCTGGCGGAGGGGTTCAACGTGTTCGTCCTGTGGTACCGCGTGGGCGCGGCGCAGGAGGACAAGCCCAGAAGCCAGGAGGCGGCCGCCTGGTACGACAAGGCGCCGGAGAACACCTTCCCGCTGCCCCAGCACGACGCGGCGGCGGCCGTGGCGTATGTGCGCAGCCATGCGGCGCAGTGGCACACGCATCCGGACAGGATCGCGATCATGGGCTTTTCCGCCGGCGGGCATCTGGCGGCGAGCCTGTGCGGCCTGTGGCAGCGCGCCGAGTTGTGGCAGGAGCTTGGGCTTGCGCCCGAGGATGTGCGGCCCAACGCCGCCGTGCTGTGCTACCCGGTCATCTGCGCGGATGAGGACGCGCACCGCGGTTCGTTCGTGCATCTCTCCGGCACGCAGGACGCGGCGGCGCATCAGCGTTACAGCGTGCTGAACTGGGTGAGCGCGGATTACCCGCCGACGTTCCTGTGGCACACGTTCTCCGACCAGTCCGTGCCGGTGAAGAACAGCCTGCGCATGGCGCTGGCGCTGGCGGATGCGGGCGTGCTCACCGAGGTGCACATCTATCCTGAGGGCCGCCACGGGCTGAGCCTGTGCAATACGCAGACCTGCGCCGCGTGGGATGAATCGCTGCAGCAGGAGGAATGCGCCGAGTGGCCGCGGCTGGCCGCGCGGTTCCTTAAGAATCTGTAAGCAAAGAGCAGACGCTCCGGAGACCGTTCTCCGGGGCGTTTTTGCGTCGCCGCCCTGGACCTGTCAATCGGCAGAAATGACAAAAATGAAGCAATGATACATGGTTATTTCACTTTTGATTGAATTGCAATGAAAATTCATCAAAAAGTGAAAGAAACAGGAAGATTCTCCCGAAAAATGTCTTGACAACAGGCAGACGCTCTGTTATGATTCATGGGTCAGAGCAAGGGGGCTGTGCCATGGGGGGTGCACCAGGCTCTTTTTTGTGTTGTTTCGACCGGATAAAAGGAGGCACAAGGACGGCATGAAAAAGTACATCTTTGTGACGGGCGGCGTCGTTTCGGGGCTGGGCAAGGGCATTACGGCAGCTTCGCTGGGCAGGCTGCTCAAGGCGCGCGGCCTCAAGGTTGCGGCGCAGAAGCTCGATCCGTATATCAACGTGGACCCTGGGACGATGAGCCCGTATCAGCATGGCGAGGTCTATGTGACCGAGGACGGCGCGGAGACGGACCTGGATCTGGGCCACTACGAGCGCTTCATCGATGAGGACCTCAACAAGTTCTCCAACCTCACCACCGGCAAGGTGTACGCCAACGTCATCACGCGGGAGCGGCAGGGCGGCTATCTGGGCAGCACGGTGCAGACGATCCCGCACATCACCGACGAGATCAAGCGCTTCATTTACAGCGTGGGCGACAAGACGGACGCGGACGTGGTGATCACCGAGATCGGCGGCACCATCGGCGACATCGAGAGCCAGCCGTTTCTGGAGGCGATCCGCCAGGTCGGCCTGGAGGTCGGACGGGAGAACGCGCTGTACATCCATGTGACGCTCGTGCCGTATCTCAAGGCCTCCGGCGAGCACAAGTCCAAGCCCACGCAGCACTCCGTCAAGGAGCTGCAGGGCATGGGCATCACGCCGGACGTGATCGTGCTGCGCGTGGACGAGAAGATCACGGACGAGAGCATCTTCCGCAAGATTGCGGGCTTCTGCAACGTGAAGCCGGACTGCGTTATCGAGAACCTGACGCTGCCCGTGCTCTATGAGGCGCCGCTGATGCTGGAGAAGGCGAACCTGTCCGGCATTGTCTGCCGGGAGCTGCACATCGACGCGCCGCAGCCGGACCTTACCGAGTGGGAGGCGCTGGTGGGCAGAATCCGCCATCAGAGCGGCGAGGTGAAGATCGGCCTGGTGGGCAAGTATGTGCAGCTGCACGACGCGTATCTCTCCGTCGCGGAGGCGCTGCGCCATGCCGGCTATGCGCTGGACAGGAAGGTTGCGATCGAGTGGATCGACTCCGAGCTGATCACGGAGCAGACCTGCGAGGCGCTGCTTTCGCCCATGGACGGCATCATCGTGCCGGGCGGCTTCGGCGACCGCGGCGTGGAGGGCATGATCCTCGCGGCGCAGTATGCCAGGGAGCACCATGTGCCGTACTTCGGCATCTGTCTGGGCATGCAGATCGCGGTGATCGAGTTTGCGCGCCATGCGGCGGGGCTCGCGCGGGCCAATTCCCGCGAGTTTGACGAGTGCGCGCCGCACAAGGTGATCGACTTCATGCCGGGCCAGAGCGAGGAGATCGACAAGGGCGGCACGCTGCGCCTGGGCAGCTATCCCTGCGAGATCGTGCCGGGCAGCACCATGGCGCGCTGCTACGGCGCGCAGCAGATCGGCGAGCGCCACCGCCATCGCTACGAGTTCAACAACGAATACCGCGAGAAGCTCCAGGCGGCGGGCCTGACGCTCAGCGGCCTTTCCCCGAACGGGCGGCTCGTGGAGGCGGTGGAGCTGACGGACGAGGCGTTCTTCGTCGGCGTGCAGTATCATCCGGAGTTCAGAAGCAGGCCGAACAAGCCGCATCCGCTCTTCGTCGGCTTTGTCGGCGCGGCGGCGCAGCGCCGCTGACGGCGTGAGGTGCGGCATGCAATTCACGGGACTTCACGAGGAGTGCGGCGTGATGGGCGTCTATGCGCCCGGCCGGGCGGACGTCGCACAGTGCGCGTATTTCGGGCTGTATGCCCTGCAGCACCGCGGCCAGGAGAGCTGCGGCATCGCCGTGTCGGATGACGGCGTGTTCCGCCAGCACCGGGGCGACGGGCTGGTCGGCGAGGTCTTTTCGCCGGACGAGCTGGCCCGGCTGGGGAAGGGCAACATGGCCGTGGGCCATGTGCGCTATTCCACCACCGGCGGCAAGAACCCCAACAACATCCAGCCGGTCGTCGTCTGCCATGTGAAGGGCAACATGGCGCTGTGCCACAACGGCAACCTGGTCAACGCCAACACGCTGCGCCGGGAGCACGAGCTCGGCGGCGCGATCTTCCACGGCACGACGGACACGGAGTCGATCGTCTACACCATCGTCTCCGAGCGGCTGCACACCGGCTCCACGGAGGAGGCCGTCGCCTGCGCGATGCCGCGGCTGGCCGGCGCGTATTCCTGCGTGCTGATGACGGCGACCAAGCTGATCGCCTTCCGCGATCCGACGGGCTTCAGGCCGCTGTGCTACGGGCAGACGCCGGACGGCGGGTATGTCGTCGCGTCGGAGTCCTGCGCGCTCGACGCGGTAGGGGCGCACATCATCCGGGATATCGATCCCGGCGAAATCGTGATCTTCGGCGAGGACGGCGTGCGCACGGACAGGCGGCACTGCGGCAAGAAGCCGTCGCTGTGCGTGTTTGAGTACATCTACTTTGCGCGCCCGGACTCGGTGATCGAGGGCCGGAGCGTGCACGCGGCGCGCCTGGACGCGGGCAGATTCCTGGCGCGGGAAAACCCGGTGGAGGCGGACGTGGTCGTCGGCGTGCCGGATTCCGGCATCGACGCGGCGATCGGCTATGCGCAGGAGAGCGGTGTGGCCTACGGCGTGGGCTTCCTCAAGAACAAGTACGTCGGCCGCAGCTTTATCGCGCCGAGCCAGGAGCTGCGGGAAAACGCCGTGCGCATCAAGCTCAACGTGATTGCGGAGACGGTGAGGGACAAGCGCGTGATCCTCATCGACGATTCCATCGTCCGCGGCACGACCTCGGCGCGCATCGTCCGCCTTCTGCGGGAGGCGGGCGCGCGGGAGGTGCACATGCGCATCTCGTCCCCGCCGTTCAGGCACCCGTGCTATTTCGGCACGGACGTCGACTCCGAGGAGAATCTGATCGCGTGCCGCCTGCATTCCGTCGAGGAGATCGCGCGGGAGATCGGCGCAGATTCCCTGGCGTACCTCTCGGTCGAGGCCGCGCACGCGCTGGCGGGCGATACGGCGCAGCACTACTGCGACGGCTGCTTCACCGGGCGCTATCCCATCAGCATTCCCTCCGGGCAGGGCAAGAACAGGTTTGAACAGCCGATTCACGGCTGACAACAGAGCAACACAAGCACAGGAGGAAGAGACATGAAAGTCATGGAACAGCTTTACGAGGGCAAGGCCAAGAAGGTCTTCGCGACGGACGATCCTGAGCTGCTCGTCGTTCGCTACAAGGACGATGCGACGGCGTTCAACGGCCTGAAGAAGGGCACGATCGCCGGCAAGGGCGTCATCAACAACCAGATGAGCAACCGGCTGATGGCGAAGCTGGAGGCCGCCGGCGTGCCGACGCACTATGTGCAGGAGCTCAGCGCGAACGAGACGCTGGTCAGGCGCGTCACGATCGTGCCGCTGGAGGTCATCGTGCGCAACATCGCCGCCGGCTCCTTCTCCAAGCGCTACGGCGTGGAGGAGGGCGTGGTATTTGACAGCCCGACGATCGAGTTCTCCTACAAGAACGACGAGCTGGGCGATCCGCTGCTCAACACCTATCATGCGCTGGCGCTCAAGCTGGCGACGCCGGAGGAGATTGAGACGATCAAGCGCTACTCCTTTGCGGTCAACGACTTCCTCAGGGCGTTCTGGAAGGAGTGCGGCGTGACGCTGGTGGACTTCAAGCTCGAGTTTGGCCGTCTGGCGGACGGCACGATCATCCTGGCTGACGAGATCAGCCCGGATACCTGCCGCCTCTGGGACGCGAAGACCGGCGAAAAGCTGGATAAGGACCGCTTCCGCCGCGATCTGGGCGGCGTCGAGGAGGCCTACGGCGAGATCATGCGCCGCCTGACGGAGCACCAGTAACGAACTGTAAGCGCGAAGCGAAGAAGGGTCAAGGGACAATGTCCCTTGCGGGGTTTGGGGCGGCGCCCCAACGTACCCATGCGCGAAGCGCGATAGGCAAGAATCGCAGCGGAGCCGAAGGCGACTATTGCGATTCCGATCAAACAGCTTAAAACAAACGCATATTAAAAGGAGGTTCCTGCTATCAGGAGCCTCCTTTTATGATGCTTTCAGCAGGCTTAGCGAGGATTCCCCCGTTTCAATCGTAGGCTGCTGCGCAGCCTGCTCTGAAACTGCGTTTTTCTTTCGATAGGGGGGATACGTTGGGCTGCCGACCCGGGGAACTCGCATAGTCGTGCCAGGGGCACTCCTTGCGATTCCCAAGCTCCGCTGCGCTGTATCGTCCACTGGGCGCGCGCAGCTACGCTTCCAAACCTGCCTGGGGATTTCATCCCCAGACCCCTTCTTCGCTTCGCGCTTATCTCCGAAGCGCGGCATTATTCGAAGGTATACAGCTGCCTGTATCCGGCCTCGGGGTTCGGCGTGAGCACGAAGTACTTCTGCGAAAGCAGCGCCTCGGCGTCGCCGCCGAAGTGCTCGCAGTACGCGCGCACATGCGGGGCGAGCTCCTCGCGGTCCGCGTCCGTCATTTCCCGCACGAGCACCTGCCTGGGCAGGCCGGAGGGTGCCTCGTCGCAGCGCAGGATGATCTTGCCGCCGTGCATGCCGGTGCCGCAGAAGAAGCGGCAGGGGTACGCGCCGCCGGCGCCGATGCCCAGCACGGCGATCAGCCCGCCGGCCAGGTATTCGCCCAGGAACGAGCCCGCCGTGCCGCCAACGATGAGCACGGGATGGCGCTCCATGTAGGCCTTCATGTGGATGCCGGCGCGGTAGCCGACATTGCCCTCAATCAGAATGCGGCCGCCGCGCATGCCGTAGGCGCAGGCGTCGCCGCAGCTGCCGTGGATGACGACCTCGCCCTGGTTCATCGTATCGCCGACGGACTCCTGGCAGTTGCCGAAGACCTCCACCGTCGCGCCGTCCATGTACTGCGCCAGGCCGTTGCCCGGCGTGCCGTGCAGCGTGAAGCGCCGGTCCTTCTCCGCGCAGGCGATGTAGCGCTGGCCGCAGACGTTGTCGATCGTCACGTCCCTGTCCGCGCAGGCGCGCACCGCCTCGTTCAGCTGCTGATAATACAGGCCGTTTGCATCGATTCTCATAGCAGGCCACCTCCAAGCTTTCTTGCGCGCTCTGTGGCGGAGAACGCCATCAGCTGCGGGGTTTCGCGGATGAGCTCAAAGTCGATCGAGGACAGCGGCGTGCGCTCGCGCACCAGCGAGGTGTAGATGCCCGCGCGATCGACGTCGCCCAGCATGATGAAGCCGATTAGGCGGTCGTCCCGGACGTAGAGCGCCTTATATGCGTCCGGCGTGCGGGAGAGCAGCAGCTCGCCGTCGTAGCTGCCCGCGCTGATGAGGTGCAGGCCCATGAAGCCCGTGGCGTTCATCGGCACGCCCTTGTCAAAGGCGGCCTCGCCGCCGGCCATGCGCTTGCCTGCGGTCTCGCCCTGCATCATGGCATTGGGCCAGATGGCCAGCACGCGCGGCTTGCCGGTCTCCATCTCTCGCTGCGCGGTGCAGTCGCCCGCGGCGTAGATATCCGGAACGCTGGTTTCGCAGCCGCTGCCGATCACGATGCCGCGCTCGACCAGGCAGCCTGCGTCCGCGGCGAGCGCGGCGTTGGGCCGCACGCCCACGGCCAGCACGAGCACGTCGAACGGGATCTCTCCGCCGCTCTTCAGGTGGGCCAGGTTGGGCTCGAACCGCGCGACGCTGTCGCCGAGCGTGAAGCGCACGCCGGCCTTCTCGATCCGGCGCTGCACGATGGCCGCCGGCTCCTCCGGCAGCACGGCGGGCAGGATGCGCGGCGCGAGGTCCACCACGTCCACCGAGGCGGCCAGGTGGAGGACGCCCTCCGCGCACTTGAGGCCGATCAGGCCTGCGCCGAGGATCAGCACGCGCTTGTCCTGGTTTTCGCCGAGCATGGCCTGGAGCGACAGCGCGTCGTCGAGCGTCCAGAAGGTCGTCTTGTCCTTCACCTGCTCTAGACCCTCCATCGGCGGGATGAACGGCACGGAGCCGGTGGCGATGCACAGCCTGTCATAGGGAAGGCTTTCGCCCGAGGCCAGCGCGACGGTGTGCGCGCTAGCGTCGATGGCGGTGACGGTTTCGCCCCGGAGGGCGCGCACGCCGTGCGCGCCTTCATAGTCGGCGGGGCGATAGGAGAGCACGTTACCCAGCGTCGTCTTGCCCTCGAGCAGATAGGAGATCAGCGGGCGGCCGTAAAAGGGATGCTTCTCGCTGGAGACCAGCGTGATGTCGCCGGTCTGATCGATGCTGCGGATGCCTTCGATGCAGCTGAGCGCGGCGGCGCCGCCGCCGATGATGACGTATTTCATTCAGCTCGCCTCCCCTTATCGCTCTTCATAGACGATCGCCTTGTTCGGGCAGCCCTGCACGCACAGCGGCACGCCGAACTCGTTCTTCTTGCACAGCTCGCACTTCTGGATCACGCCGGTTTCGCTGTGGCTCAGCGCGCCGTAGGGGCAGGACATGATGCACGAGCAGCAGCCCACGCACTTGCCGCTGTCGATCATGACCGCGCCGTCCACGATGCTCAGCGCGCCGGAGATGCAGCTCTTGACGCACAGCGGATCGGTGCAGTGGCGGCAGGAGACGGCGAAGGAGATGTTGTCGCGCTCCTCGATGCGGATGCGCGGGGCGATGTGGCGATCCTTGAGCGCCTTGATCATGCTCGACTTGCCGGAATTGGCGAACGCGCAGTAGTATTCGCACAGGTGGCAGCCCAGGCACCATTGCTCGTTGACGTAAACTTTCTTCATTTCAATCACTCTCCCGCATGCTTGACGCCCAGGATGGCCAGCTCTCTGTCCGTGAGGCCCACGCCGCGCAGCATCAGGCGGTTGCCGCGGAGCGCTTCGATGGAGTTGATGCCCATGCCGCCCATCATCTCCTTGAGCTCGTGATCCCAGCTGGTGAGCAGGTTGATGAGACGCTTTTCGCCAATGTCCGGATTGAGGCGCTTGACCAGCTCCGGACGCTGCGTGGCGATGCCCCAGTTGCACTTGCCCGTCTGGCAGGTGCGGCACAGGTGGCAGCCGAGCGCCAGCAGGGCGGCGGTGGCGATGTACACCGCGTCTGCGCCGAGGGCGATGGCCTTGACCAGGTCGCTCGAGGAGCGGATGGAGCCGCCGATGACCAGGGAGACCCGGTCGCGGATGCCCTCCTCGCGCAGCCGCTGATCGACGCTGGCCAGCGCCAGCTCGATGGGGATGCCCACGTTGTCGCGGATGCGCGTGGGCGCGGCGCCGGTGCCGCCGCGGAAGCCGTCGATGGCGATGATGTCCGCGCCGGAGCGCGCGATGCCCGAGGCGATGGCCGCGACGTTGTGCACGGCTGCGATCTTGACGATGACGGGCTTCTGGTAGCGCGTCGCCTCCTTGATGGAGAAGACGAGCTGGCGCAGGTCCTCGATGGAGTAGATGTCGTGGTGCGGCGCGGGGGAGATCGCGTCCGTGCCCTCCGGGATCATGCGGGTGCGGGAGATGTCCGGCCCGACCTTGATGCCCGGCAGATGGCCGCCGATGCCCGGCTTGGCGCCCTGGCCCATCTTGATCTCGATCGCTGCGCCGGCGTTCAGGTAATCCGGGTGCACGCCGAAGCGGCCGGAGGCTACCTGCACGATGGTGTTGGCGCCGTACTTGTAGAAGTCCTGATGCAGGCCGCCCTCGCCGGTGTTGTAATAGGTGCCCAGCGCCGTGGCGGCGCGCGCGAGGGAGGCGTGCGCGTTGTAGGAGATGGAGCCGTAGCTCATGGCGGAGAACATGACCGGGATCTTCAGATCGAGCTGGGGCGGCATATTGTCCGCCAGCTGGCCGTTCTCGTCGCGCTGGATGGCCGTCGGCTTCGCGCCCAGCGTGGTGCGCGTCTCCATCGGCTCGCGCAGCGGGTCGATGGACGGGTTGGTGACCTGCGAGGCGTTGATGAGCAGCTTGTCCCAGTAGATGGGATACGGCTCCGGATTGCCCATGGAGGAGAGCAGCACGCCGCCGGTGCCGGCCTGACGATAGACCTCGGAGATGGTCTTGCCGGTCCAGTTGGCGTTCTCCTTGAAGGTGTGATCGGTCTTGACGATCTTCAGCGCGCGCGTGGGGCAGAGCGACACGCAGCGATGGCAGGCGACGCACTTGGATTCGTCGCTCATCATCATGCCGAAGTCGGTATCATAGTGATGCACGCCGTTTGCGCACTGGCGCTCGCAGGCGCGGCAGCTGATGCAGCGCTGCGGATTGCGGATGACCTCATACGGCGGGTACAGAAAGTCGATGGCCATTACGCATGACCTCCTTTTTCAGTGTCATTGAGCGTGACGATGACGGGCTGTCCGCCGCCCGGGGACCAGATGCGGTCGAGCTCCGGCTCGATGACGCGGATGGCGCATTCCTCGGAGGCGATGTAGACCATGTCGTCCTTTTCGCCAACGACCA
Organism: Candidatus Ventricola sp.; assembly: GCA_051883735.1. Classification (GTDB taxonomy): domain Bacteria; phylum Bacillota; class Clostridia; order Christensenellales; family Aristaeellaceae; genus Ventricola. The sequence continues at coordinate 35,998 of JBJEUH010000096.1, read as the reverse complement.
TGGAGCGCAGCTTCAGGCGGTCGCCCAGCGCCATCAGCCCGCCGGTGAAGCCGACGAGGATGGAGAACGGGCCGTTGATGAGCAGCGGACCGAACGCGCGGCGCAGGTAGCTCGCGCGGGAGCGCTGCGGCTCGGGCATGCTCTCGATGGTGGACCAGAACGGCGCGGCGATCACGCCGGCGGTTTCCTCCAGCGTCAGCCCGCGCTTGCGGGTGAGGTAGTCGATGATGTAGGCGATGGCCTCCGTGTCCGTCTTGAGCGTGCAGGCGTAGCCGAACATCTCAATGTAGCGGCGGTTCGCGTCGTAGCTGGAGATTTCGCCGTTGTGCACGACGGTGGTGTCCAGCAGCGAGAAGGGATGCGCGCCGCCCCACCAGCCGGGCGTGTTGGTCGGGTAGCGGCCGTGCGCTGTCCAGCAGTAGCCGGCGTATTCGTCGAGCTTGTAGTAGCGGCCCACGTCCTCCGGGAAGCCGACGGCCTTGAACACGCCCATGTTCTTGCCGGAGGAGAAGACGTACGCGCCGTCGATCCGGGCGTTGACGTGCAGCGCGGCGCGGGCGACGAACTCGCGCTCGTCCACCTGCGCCTCGGCAAGCACGTTGGCGATGGGCCGGAGGAAGTAGCGCAGAATGATCGGTTCATTGGTAATGCAGGCCATGCGGCGCGTCGGAATCCGTTCACAGCCGACGACCTCGAAGCGCCCGGTCAGATAGGCCTCGCAGGCCTTCTGGGCCGCCGCGTCGTCATAAAAGAGATGAAACGCGTAATCGTCCTTGTGGCTGGGGTAGATGCCGTAGCCGGCGAAGCCGCCGCCCAGGCCGTTCGAGCGGTCGTGCATGGGCTCGATGGAGCGGATGATCCTCTCGCCGCTGACAGCCTTGCCGCTTCTTGAAAATATGGAAGAGATGGCGCAGCCGGAGGGAATGTGCTCCCGGCCTTCCAGATAGGCGTCTTTCGTCATTTCCTGCCTCCTGTATAAAGAGGGAAAGTCCCTCCGGATTTTTGATATGCCCATTATAGCGTCATCTGCGCGCGTTGTAAATGGGTTTTGAGCAAGAAAATGAAGTTTGAAGACAAATTCATTTAATTTTAGTCAGAAAGAGGTGTAAAACTAATAAAAATTGCAAGAATTGAAAATTAGACTTGTAAAAATGCTTGACAAGAGGCTGGGGGATGCCGTATACTGGCCCACGTCAAGAACAGCGGCGAGGCCGAAACACAATGCGGTGCGGCGCGCGGCTTACATTTCCGGCGCGTCCGCGCTGAAGGATGGGAGAGAAAAGCATGAATAAGGTACCTGAATTGTTCGGCAGCATGGTTTTCAACGAGGCGGTCATGAAGGAAAGGCTGCCCAAGGACGTATATAAGGCGCTCAAGTGCACCATTCGCCAGGGCACGGCGCTGGACGCGCAGATTGCCGGCGTGGTCGCCAATGCGATGAAGGACTGGGCGATTGAAAAGGGCGCGACCCATTTCACCCACTGGTTCCAGCCGATGACCGGCATCACCGCCGAGAAGCACGACGCGTTCATCTCGCCCTGCTCCGACGGCACGGTCATCATGGAGTTCTCCGGCAAGGAGCTCATCAAGGGCGAGCCGGACGCCTCCTCGTTCCCGTCCGGCGGCCTGCGCGCCACGTTTGAGGCCAGAGGCTACACCGCCTGGGACCCGACCAGCTACGCGTTCATCAAGGATGACACGCTGTGCATCCCCACGGCGTTCTGCTCCTACACCGGCGAGATCCTGGACAAGAAGACCCCGCTGCTGCGCTCCATGGAGGCCATCAGCAAGGAGGCCTGCCGCGTGCTGAGGCTCTTTGGCAAGGAGGTCACCCGCGTGACCACCACCGTCGGCCCGGAGCAGGAGTACTTCCTCATCGACAAGGAGGACTACAAGAAGCGCCCGGACCTGATCCTCACCGGCCGCACGCTTTTCGGCGCGATGCCGCCCAAGGGCCAGGAGCTGGAGGATCACTACTTCGGCACGATCCGCCCGCGCGTCAAGGCCTTCATGAAGGATCTGAACGACGAGCTCTGGAAGCTGGGCATCAGCGCGAAGACCGAGCACAACGAGGTCGCGCCGTGCCAGCATGAGCTTGCGCCGATCTTCGCCACCGCGAACATCGCCACCGATCACAACCAGCTGACCATGGAGATCATGAAGAAGGTGGCTGAGCGCCACGGCTTCGTTTGCCTGCTCCACGAGAAGCCGTTTGAGGGCGTGAACGGCAGCGGCAAGCACAACAACTGGTCCATCTCCACTGACAAGGGCGAGAACCTGCTCGATCCGGGCACGACCCCGGCCGACAACGCGCAGTTCCTGCTGTTCCTCACGGCGGTCATCAAGGCTGTGGACGACTATCAGGATCTGCTGCGCATCTCCGTCGCCAGCGCGGGCAACGACCACCGCCTGGGCGCGAACGAGGCGCCGCCCGCCATCGTCTCCATGTATGTGGGCGACGAGCTGGCCGGCGTGATCGACTCGCTGGTCTCCGGCGCGGACTACAAGGCCTGCGGCAAGAAGCTGATGGACATCGGCGTGTCCGCCCTGCCGGCGATCCCGCAGGACAACTCCGACCGCAACCGCACCTCTCCGTTCGCCTTCACCGGCAACAAGTTCGAGTTCCGCATGCCGGGCTCTTCCTTCAACATCGCCTGCACGAACGTGATGCTCAACACCGCCGTGGCGGATTCGCTGATGATCTTCGCCGAGGAGCTTGAAAAGGCGGAGGACTTTGACGAGGCGCTTGCCACGCTCATCAAGCGCGAGCTGGCGGCCCATCAGCGCATCCTCTTCAACGGCAACGGCTACAGCGCCGAGTGGCCCGTCGAGGCCGAGAAGCGCGGCCTGCTCAACCTGCGCTCCACCCCGGAGGCGCTCGTGCACTACACCGACGAAAAGAACGTGGCGCTCTTTGGCCGCCACGGCGTGTACACGGCGCTTGAGATGAAGTCCCGCGAGGAGATCGGTCTGGAGGAGTACTGCAAGGTCATCCACATCGAGGCGCTGACCAGCCTGAGCATGCTCAAGAAGCAGATCATCCCGGCAGCGGTCTCCTGGTCCAAGGAGCTCGCGGACGGCGTCGCGGTGAAGAAGAGCATCGGCGTGGACGCGCCGGGCGAGGCTGCGAAGGTGCAGGAGCTGACCGACAAGACGGCGGAGCTGATGGAGCTGACCGCCGCGCTGGAGGCCGCGGTGGACGGTGCGCCGGCGGAGCTGGTGGCGCAGGCCATGTACGCGCATGAGACGGTGATCCCGGCGATGGAGGCCGCGCGCAAGGTGGCCGACTGCCTGGAGATGCTGGTCGCCAAGAAGGCCTGGCCGATGCCGACCTACGCGGACATGCTCTTCTATGTCTGATCAGGGTACAAGAGAATACTTGCACAAGGGCGTGCATGGAGGAAACTCACATGCACGCCCTTCTGTAATATCATGTTCATCATGAGGAGGAATTGGATATGGATTTGACTGCAATGGATTTCACTGCATTGGAGGTCGCTCTGAACACAGGCTGGATCCTGCTGGGCGCAGCGCTGGTGTTCTTTATGCAGGCAGGCTTTGCGATGGTGGAGACGGGCTTCACCCGCGCCAAGAACGCCGGCAATATCATCATGAAAAACCTGATGGACTTCAGCCTGGGCACCCCGATCTTCTGGCTGGTGGGCTTCGGCATCATGTTCGGCAGCGAGGGCAAGTTCATCGGCGGCCTGGATCTGTTCACGAACGCGGGCGGCGACTGGGCGACGCTGATCTTCCAGACCGTCTTCTGCGCGACGGCGGCGACCATCGTCTCCGGCGCGATGGCGGAGCGCACCAAGTTCTCCGCGTACTGCATCTATTCCATGGTGATCTCCGCGCTGATCTATCCGATCTCCGGTCACTGGATCTGGGGCGGCGGCTGGCTGGCACAGATGGGCTTCCATGACTTTGCCGGCTCCACCGCCGTGCACATGGTCGGTGGTGTCGCGGCGTTCGTCGGCGCGGCGATCCTCGGCCCGCGCATCGGCAAGTACGGCAAGGACGGCAAGCCGCGCGCGATTCCGGGCCACTCCCTGACGCTGGGCGCGCTGGGCGTATTCATCCTGTGGTTCTGCTGGTTCGGCTTCAACGGCTGCTCCACCGTCGCCCTGACCGGCGGCGCGGACGAGACCGCGGCCCGCGTCTTCGTGACCACGAACCTGGCGGCGGCTGTGGCGACGGTTGCCGTGATGTGCATCACCTGGGTGCGCTACGGCAAGCCCGACGTGTCCATGACCCTGAACGGCTCTCTGGCTGGCCTGGTGGCCATCACCGCCGGCTGCGACATGGTGACCCCGGCGGGCGCCGCGGCGATCGGCATCATCGCGGCCTTCGTGGTGGTGTTCGGCGTCGAGTTTATCGACAAGGTGGTCAAGGTGGATGACCCGGTCGGCGCGGTCGGCGTGCACGGCCTGTGCGGCGCGACCGGCACCATCCTCACTGGCATCTTCGCCTACTACTCCGGCAATGAGGTGACGAAGCAGGGCCTGATCTACGGCGGCGGCTTCTCCTTCCTGGGCATCCAGGTGCTGGGCGTGCTTGCTGTCATCGCCTGGGTGGTGGTGACCATGACCATCGTCTTCAAGCTGATTGACAAGACCATCGGCCTGCGCGTCTCCGCTGCGGAGGAGATCATGGGCCTGGATAAGCCGGAGCACGGCCTGGTCAGCGCGTATGCGGACTTCGTCCCGGCGACGGACGTCGTCGGCGCGCCGGTTGAGGCGGTCGAGGCTGCGCCCGCACCGGTCACCGCTGCGGTGCCGGTGACCAAGGTGGTGTCCGAGGGCGCCCCGGCGACCATGCACAAGGTCGTCATCATCACCCGTCAGTCCCGCTTCGAGTCCCTCAAGAATGCCATGACCGCCATCGGCGTGACCGGCATGACGCTCACCAACGTCGCAGGCTGCGGCCAGCAGAAGGGCGCGGCGGAGTATTACCGCGGCGTGCCGGTCGACGTGATGCTGCTGCCGAAGATCAAGCTGGAGATCGTCGTCTCCGCGATCCCGGTGGAAAAGGTCGTGGAGACCGCCCGCAAGGCGCTCTACACCGGCCATATCGGCGACGGCAAGATCTTCGTCTACGACGTGGCGGACGTCGTCAAGGTCCGCACCGGCGAGCGCGGCTTCGACGCCCTGCAGGACGAGGAGTAAGCGGTATCCGAAGCGGCATAGGGCCGCGCATGCAGAAAACAGAATCCCATCCAGCCGGACGCGTCGCGTCCGGCTGCTTTTCTTGCCTGTACAGGGCTGCGTGGATAACCTCGAAAACTGAACATCGCATCATCGCAAATGAGATTCACAAAAAAATGCCGGAATGCTATACTAAGTGCAACAAAAATCAATCGAGGAGGTTGACCCCATGAAGCGCATTCTGACCCTCGCGCTGGCCGTAATGATGTGCCTCATCGCGCTTGGCGCATTGGCCGACGGCGAGAAGACGACCATCACCATCTGGTCCAAGGATCGCCACGATGCGGAGTATGTCCAGAAGAAGATCGACGAGTACAACGCAACCAACACCGACAACATCGAGGTTGTCTACCAGCTCTATACCGACAACTACATTCAGGCGGTCGATATGGCCGTGCAGAACGGCGAGGTGCCGGACGTGCTGGTGTATCAGGAGCAGGTGTTCAGCAAGTACTACCTCACCGGGCAGTACGCCAACCTGAACGAATACCTCACCGATGAGGAGAAGACCTACTTCTCCGACGTGATCATCGACGGCTACAACCAGTTCGGCGATGAGCTCTACTTCGTGCCGACGACCGGCACGACCTGCCGCCTGTTCTACAACAAGGAGATCTTTGAGCGCGTGGGCATCACCGAGCCGCCCAAGACCCTGGAGCAGGTTGTCGAGTACGCGAAGAAGATCACCGCGGAGCTCGGCGACGAGGGCATCTACGGCTTCGCGCAGAACATGAAGAGCGCTTCCTCCGCGCTGAACCGCTCGCTGATGGTCGGCATGGAGCGCGAGGCGGGCCTGGTGTACGGCTTTGACTTCGCCAAGGGCGAGTACGACTTCATGCCCTACGCCGAGTCCCTCAAACTGTGGACCGAGCTGCTCAGCGAGGAGTGCGCGTTCCCGGGCTGCGAGTCCCTGGACATCGACCCGCTGCGCACCCAGTTCGCGCAGGGCAAGATCGGCATGTACTTCTGCTATGTGCACTCTGAGTCCGGCGTGTACGCCAACCAGTTCCCGATGGACTCCGAGAAGTGGGATTGCTGCCCGATCCCGACCGTGGGCGGCGTCGTGGGCGGCCAGCAGTATTATGCCGGCACCTCCGCGTATCTGATCAACGCGCAGTCCCCGAACCTGGAGGCGGCTGTCAAGGCGTACAAGGCGATCTTCATCGACGAGGATTTCCTGGTCGGCTACTACGAGGGCGGCTACGGCGTGACGCTGCTTGACTCCGTCCGCGAGCAGGCGCATCCGGGCTACGACTACGCCAACAAGGAGTGGCTCGCCGTCCGCGAGACGGAGAGCATCCTGCCCAAGCCGCCGCACGAGAAGAACGCCATGGCGGTGATCGTCGAGGGCGAGGACATGTGGAAGACCTTCGAGGCCATCTACTATGGCGGCGCGGACGTTGAGAAGACGCTGCAGGATCTGACCAAGCGCTATAACGACGCATATTATGCCGGCATCGAGGCGGGTATCGGAGAGAATCTGAAGATCGAAAACTACGATCCGATGAATCCCTGATGGATGAATGTGTGACACGCAGGGGCTGCCGCTGGCGGCCCCTGTTTTTTGGAAGAGAGGTTGGATTCGATGACTGCAAAGAAGAACAGGACGCGCGCCTGGCGCAAACGGCATCTGGTGAACAACCTGCAGGCGTATTCCTTTATGCTGCCTAATCTGATCCTGTTTGTGTGCTGCTCCATCTATCCCGTGTTCTGGACGCTGAAATACGTGTTTTATCAGTACGGCGGCTACGGCATGGGCGCGCCGCGCTGGGTGGGGCTTGACAACCTGGCGCGCGTGTTCCGCGACAGCGTGTACTGGAAGAGCGTGGGCAACACGTTCGTCTACGGCTTTGGCAAGCTGGTGATCATCCTGCCGCTGGCGTTCCTGCTGGCGCTGCTGCTCAGCCGCCCCAGGCGCGGCAACGGCGCGCTGCAGAGCATCATGTTCCTGCCGACGATCATGTCCTCGGCGGTCATGGGCCTGGTGTTTTACCTGCTGTTCAACGCCTACAACGGCGAGGTGAACGTCCTACTCAAGAACCTGGGCCTCATCAGCCGCAATGTCAACTGGCTGGGCAAGGACCACGCCATGCAGACGCTGATCATCACGGCGGTCTGGGGCGGCCTGGGCAACTACATGGTGTACTTCATCGCGGGCCTGCAGCAGGTGAACAAGGAGGCGCTGGAGAGCGCGGAGATCGACGGCGCGAACCGCCTTCAGACGACCTGGTTCATCACCCTGCCGATGATGGGCCCGATGCTCAAGATCATCCTCATGCTCGCCATCACCACGGCCTTCCATGACATCACCAACGTCATGGTGCTCACCGAGGGCGGCCCGGTCAACAGCACGATGGTCATGGCGCTGTATGGCTACCGCTTCTTCTTCCCGGTTTCCGCAGCCGACAGCGTGGTGCCGCAGTACGGCTACGGCGCTGCGGTGTCCATCGTCTCGGCGCTCATCGCGGGCGTGATCACGGTGATCTACCAGCGGGTATCCAGGAAGCTCGACGAGGTGTATTGAGAAAGGAGGCATGAAACATGACGACGGCGGTTCATCAGAAAAAAGCGAACGGGCGCAAGCGCACGCCGGTGAGCGTCCTTTGCAGCGTGCTGATCTTCGCGTTCCTGGCGCTCATGGTGTTCTTCACGCTGTATCCGATCGTTTACACCGTGCTGGGCTCCTTCAAGACGAACATGGAGCTGACCGGCGGCGGCAGCTTCTTCCCGAAGGAATGGCATTGGGAAAACTACGTCACGGCGTTCATCCAGGCGGACTTCATGACCTACACGAAAAACAGCATCCTGACCGCGGGCCTGACGACGGTGCTGGCGACGGCCACCTGCGCGATGGCGGGCTACACGATGGCGCGCCGCGAGTTCTTCGGCAAGAAGCTCTGGTCAACGCTCTACGTCGTGATGATGTTCGTTTCGCTCGGCTCGGTCACGCTCTATCCCATCTACGAGCTGCTGCGCGTGCTCAACCTGCACAAGAGCATCATCGGCCTGGTGCTGGCGCTCACCGGCGGACAGGCGGCGAACGTCATGCTCGTCATCGGCTTTGTCCGCGGCGTGCCGCGCGAGCTGGACGAGGCGGCCACGATCGACGGCTGCTCCTTCTACGGCACGTTTGTGCGCGTGATCCTGCCGCTGATCAAGCCGATTCTGGCGGTGGTCGCGCTCTTCGCGTTCCGCAACGCCTGGAACGATTACATCACCACGCTGATCATGACCATCACCAACCCCAAGCTGCAGACGCTGACGGTTGCGGTTGTTCAGCTCAAGTATTCCATGAACGCCGCGGCGGAATGGCACATCATGCTGGCCGGCGCATCCATCGCGATTATTCCGATCCTGATCGTCTATGCGCTGTGCAACAAGCAGTTCATCGCGGGCCTGACGGCCGGCGCGGTCAAGGGCTGATTTCTGCTTTCCCTGCGAACAGAATTATGGTAAGATCAGGGTATTTAAGAGAATGACGAGGTCTGCGCGGCATGAAACATATCCTGCGGAATATGCGGTTTTCCCAGAAAATCCTGCTGGTGTTCCTGACGATGATGCTGGTGATGATGCTCTCCAGCGGCGTGGTGTATTACAACTATGCCTCGGAGCAGATCGTCGAGAATTTCAACGTGTCCTCGCGCGATCTGATGCGCCAGATCAACTATTCCCTGTCCTCGCAGGTGAACGGGCTGATCCGCAGGGCGAATTCGCTGCTCACCAATCGCACGTTCGTCACGACGCTGGCGGATTACCTTTCCTCGCCGACGGAGAAAAACCACATCAGGGCCATGGGCACGGTCGCCGATTTCCTCAACGAGATCAGCAACAGCGAGCCGCTCGTGGAGAGCATGTACGTTCACACGCCCCGGGCGGGCTTTGACGACTTCTCCCATTCCCGCTCGCAGACGTTTGATTTCGAGCAGTCCGACTTCGTCAGCGCCTATGCGCAGCAGGACAGCAAATCGCTTCAATGGTTTCCGCTGCAGAGGGACGTCATCTTTACCCGGCAGGCCTGGGTCGTCCCGTTTGTGTGGCGCTTCAGCATCGACGGCTTCGCGGGCGCCAAGCCGCTGTGCTACTTCGTCATGCAGATCGGCCAGGATGCGCTCAAAAACGTGATCCTGGACAGCTATCAGTCGGTCGATTTCGCGTTCGTGCTGGATCATTACGGCAACCTGATCATCGGCGACGAGGCGGAGTTCTCGGGCATGGAGCAGGCGCTCAGCGCGCTGGAGCAGTCGGAGGAGGGCGACTGGGAAGCGGATATTCTCTACGCCGGCAAGGAATACATGGCGATGCATTCCAAGCTCGAGGTCAACGGCTGGCAGATCTACATCCTCAAGAACAAGACGGAGCTGCTGCACAGCCTGAGAGCGCTGCGCAGGCTGATCGTGCAGACGATGCTGGCGCTGCTCATCCTGGGCGCAGGCCTGATGACGCTGCTGACGCACCAGATGACCCGCTCCCTCTCGGATCTGGCCAGGCGGATGCAGAACGTCCGCGACGGCGACCTGACGGCGCGCTTCCTCTATCCGTATCACGACGAGGTCGGCAGGCTGGCGGACAGCTTCAATTACATGCTCGACGAGCTGCAGCACCTGATGGACAAGCAGAACCAGAGCATCGAGGCGCTGCGCGAGGAGCGCAACCGCGTGGCCGCCATGCAGAAGCAAAAGCGCAAGGCAGAGCTGCGCGCGCTTCAGGCACAGATCAACCCGCACTTCCTCTATAACACCCTGAACGCGATCACCTGGCAGGCGGCCGCGAGCGGGGACGAAAAAATCTGCACGCTCTCCCATGCGTTGGGCCGCTTCTTCAGGATCAGCCTGAGCCGCGGCGCGGAGGTCATCCCCCTGCGCGACGAGATCGACCATGTGCGCAGCTATCTGCAGATTCAACAGATCCGCTACGGCGAGCGCCTGCGCTTTGAGATCGACGCGGCGCCGGAGCTGCTGGACATGCAGATCATCAAGCTGGTGCTCCAGCCGCTGGTGGAAAACTCGATCTATCACGGCATCAAGCACAAGGAGCGCGGGGGAAGCATCGTCGTCTCCGCCAGACGGGAGGACGGCTTCGCGGTCCTTTCGGTGGAGGATGACGGCGCGGGCATCGAGCGCGAACGGCTGGAGACCATGAACGACGAGCTGGGGCGCGTCATCTCCCGGCAGACGGAGGGGTATGGCATCTTCAACGTCAACGAACGCCTCCATCTGTATTACGGCGGAGACTGCGGCCTGCATTACGAGAGCGAGGCCGGCGTCTTCACAAGGGTGACGTTCAGGGTGCCCATTTCGGGAGGGGAGGCGGCAGAGCGTGCTGAGAATTCTGGTCGTTGACGACGAAATCCCGATGCGCGATCTGGTGGCGCAGATGATCGCCAGACGCGAGACGGAGTTTCAGGTCGTCGGTGTGGCGGGCGACGGCGCGCAGGCCCTCGAGCTGGCGCGCCAGACCTGCCCGGACATCGTCATTACCGATATTTACATGCCGGTCTGCGGCGGCATCGAGTTTCTGCAGCGCGCGCAGGCGGAGGGCCTTCGGTTCAAGACGATCATCATCAGCGGGCACGACGAGTTTGAATGCGCCAGGCAGGCGATCTTTCTCGGCGTGACCGATTATCTGCTCAAGCCGTTTCTGCCTAGCGAGCTGTTTGACGTGATGGAGAAGATCCGCGCGGAGATGGAGCATCAGCGGATGCTGGAGCAGAACATGGCGGCGCTGCGCAGCCTTGTGGATCAGCAGCGGCTTTTGCTGGGCGAGAAGCTGTATGCGCAACTGGCGAGGGGCACGCTCCGGGAGGAGCCGCCCGGGGACAGCCGCGAGGCGGAGCTCTTTGATTTCGGGGCGGCGTTCTTCTGCGCGGGCTATCTCTGCGATCGCCAGATGAACGGTCAGCCCGCGTGGGAAGCCGCGCGGGACGAGGAGCTCATGAGCCTGCTGAGCGAGTATTTTGGCAGCAGCATCACGCTCCACAGCGCGCGGATGAGCGAGACGCAGACGGCGCTGCTCTTTTCCGGCGGCGGGGAGAGCGAGGAGACGTTCCTGCTGAGCCTGCGAAGCGGGCTTTCCCGATGCCAGACAAGCCTCAAAAAGCACTTTGACATTCAGCTTCGCTGCGCGATCGGCGGGGTCCGCCGGGACTGGCGGCAGCTGTGCGATTCCTATGAGGAGGCGCGCGCGGCGTGGCGGCTGCAGATGAAGACGGAGCGGATGCTCATCGTCTACGGAGAGGACGCGGCGAAGCCGGGCGACGAGACGGGCGACGCGACCAAGCAGATCCGGCAGCTCAAGACGGACATCCTGTTTGAGATCGGCATGGGCAGCCGGGAGAAGGCGCTCGAGCGCCTGGACGCGCTGATGAAGTGCTACGCGGCGCTGTCCAGCAAGAAATCGGACTACATCTTCATCTCCGCGGGCGAGCTGGTGTATGCCATCTCCGGCGAGCTGGAGGAGCGCTGCGGCGCGGTGGACGATGCGATGCGGCGCGAAATCGAGGGTGCACGGCAGAAGGTGGAGTTTTCCAGCCTGATGGAGATGAAGGACGCGCTGGAGCGCTTCGTCTCCGCCTGCTGCCTGTGGGTGCAGGAGCGCAACGAGGCGGGACGCGGCGTGCGTCTGATCGAGCAGGTGACGTCGCTCATCGACGCGCAGCTGGACAATCCGGAGCTGAGCCTGGAGCTGGTCGCGGGCCGCTTCAACTTCAGCCCGCACTATATCCGCCAGATCTTCAAGCAGCATCACGGCGAGGCCTTTTCGGACTATGTGATCCGCAAGCGCATGGAGCGCGCGGGCACGCTGCTGCGAACCTCCGGCATGCGGGTTCAGGATGTGGCGCTGGCCTGCGGCTACGCCAATCAGCGCTACTTTGCCTCCAGCTTCAAAAAGTACTATGGCCAGACGCCGACGGATTTCAAGCAGGCGCTGGAACAGAAGGAACAGAAACGAACGGAAAAAAAGGAGGAACTATGATTCAGCTGACAGTGCGGCAGCGGGAAGAGCTCCGCGAGCGGGCGAAGAAGCGCCCGGATCTGGTTGCGTCCATGAAGGAGAGCGTGAGGACGCTGATGGAGGAGCCGGTTCATGTCCCGACCTCCGGCATTGCGAACTGGACGCTGTATTATTACTGCCCGCACTGCTCCGTGCAGCTCGCGTTTGACTGGCACGACGGGGCACATCACCGATGCCCGAAGTGCGGCGAGGTGTTTACCGGCGAGCCGTATGACAGCAGCTGGTGGGGGCTTGTCAATGCGCGCAACTACAACGGCGCAGTGACGCTGGGCTGGCTGTATGCGATGACCGGCGAGCCGGCCTACGCGAACAAGGCACGGGATATCCTCGCGGAATACGCGAAGAACTACCCCAACTACGAGGTGCACGGCGATATCCCCTACAACGGGCCGGGGCGCTCCGGCGCACAGACGCTCGACGAGGCGAATTTCCAGCGCAATCTGGCCATCGCGTTTGATCTCGTGCGCGAGACGCTGACCGGGCAGGAGCAGGCGCGCATGCGCGAGGACATGTTCATCCCCGGCGCGCAGTTCCTCATGGAGCACAGGCACAATCAGCTGCACAACCACGAGGTCATCATCAATTCGGCGATCGCCATCATCGGCATGCTCTTTGACCGGGAGGACATGGTCGACTTTGCGCTGCATACGCCGTACGGCCTGCTGTACCAGCTGGAGAACGGCATGCTGGAAAACGGCATGTGGTTTGAGGGGAGCTTCGGCTATCACTTCTATGCGCTGACCAGCTTCCTGGCCTATGAGAAGTTTGCGCTCAATACGAAGTACAGCCATATTCATCATCCGAACTACACGAGGATGATGAACTTCGCGTTTGACTATGTGCAGCCGGACGGCAGCCTGCCGATGCTGGGCGACACCAACTACGGGCATGTCGGGTCGATGCTTCAGCTCTATGAGTTCACCTACCGGGAGCTCCGGGAGGAGAAGATGCTTTACATGCTGCACCTGGCGTACAGGACGCAGAAGCGCGACAACCTGGAGGCCGTCATCTACGGCGTGGACGAGCTGCCGCCCTGCCCGGCGATCGAGCCGCCTGCGCAGGCGCATCCCGCGCCAGGGCACAGCGGGCACACGCTGCTGCGCGCGCAGGACGGGCGTTTCCTGCTCTTCAAGCACGACCGGTATGGCGGCGAGCACGATCACTACGACCGGCTGGGGATCAGCTGCTATGCGCTGGGCGCGCAGGCCGCGCACGACATGGGCACGACCGGCTACGGCGCCGTGATGCACTACGATTACTACAAGAACACCGGCTCGCACAACACGGTCGTCATCGGCGAGGAGAACCAGTCGCCCGCCAATGCCGTCCTGACCCGCTTTGAGCAGCGGGACGGCGTGACGTATGTGGAGGCGGTGTGCGACTGGAACGCGCCGTTTGAAATGCCGGATACGTTCACGATCGTCCAGTGGGACGAGGAGGCGTACCGCCATGTGAGGATGACGCGCCGCATCGCCTGGACGCCGGACTACTTTGCGGAGCGCTTCGATGTGGAGAACGTCGAGGGCGGGCGGACGATCGACTGGGTGCTGCACCTGCCGGGCACGCGCCGTGCACGGGCGCAGGAGCAGCCGGTTCGGCGCCTGTCCGACAAAAAGCCCTACAAGTACATCCATGATGTGACGCGCGAGGACGGCGCGGCGGACAGCGTGCAGACCATCGAGCAGGATGAGGGGACGACGCGCGTCTTCTGCGCGGCGTTCGGCGGCGAGCGCCTGATGGGCGTCGGGCCGGGCAATCCCTCGTACACCGATCTGGCGTACATCATCGAGCGCGCGCGCGGCGAGCATGCGACGTTCGCCCACGTCATCGAGACGAGCCGCGGCGAGGGCGTTGTGCAGAATGTTGGTTTTGAGCGCGCGGGCGACGACCTTCGCATCCGGGTGAACCATCGCGACGGAAGCGCGCGGGTGATCGAGCTGTAAAGGGAAAGAGGAAGGAACGGCATGCAGGCGGATATTGTGGTCATGGGCTGCGGCATTGCGGGCTCCATGGCGGCAGTCGCTGGCCGTGAAAGCGGATGCCGGCCCGACGGGGTCGATGCGCAGCGCCTTCGGCAGAGACCGGAACAGCAGGGCGCGTATATCCGATAGGAAGAACAGGCGAATCGCATGGCGAATGTCCATGCATCCGCCTGTTTTTTGACCGGATTCCTGCGCAGCCGGACAAGAAAAAGAGAGAACAGGCGGACGAAGAGGGAGGAAATCCGCCCGCTCGGGCAGAAATGAATCCAAAACCATATGCGATAAGGAGAGAATGCTATGCTTGAACAAGGCGTTAAGGCCCCGGACTTCACCCTGACCAATCAGGAGGGCCAGGCGGTGTCCCTGTCCGATTTCCTCGGAAAAAAGGTGGTTCTGTACTTCTATCCCAGGGACAACACGCCCGGCTGTACCCGCCAGGCTTGCGCGTTTGCGGGCAGCTATGCGGCGTTCAAGGCCCAGGAGGTCGTGGTGATCGGCGTGAGCAAGGACTCCGCCGCGTCCCATGCCAAATTTGCGGCCAAGTACGAGCTGCCGTTTATCCTGCTGTCCGATCCGGAGCTGGAGGCGATCAAGGCCTACGATGTCTGGCAGGAGAAGAAGAACTACGGCAAGGTCAGCATGGGCGTCGTGCGCACGACGTTTGTCATCGACGAGCAGGGCGTGATCGAAAAGGTGATGCCCAGGGTGAAGCCGGATACCAACGCGGCGGAGATTCTGGCATACCTGGCGGGAGAAAAATGACGCGCGTCTTTTTTGAGACGGCGGCGGGATACTTTGCATAGACGCTGGGCTTTTTTCCTGCGATGTGATATAATGAACCATCATATCAAGGGCCGGGTGAGCATGTGAAAAGAATCATCGGTGTACTCATCTGCTGTCTGCTGATGGGAGCAGGCTGCGCGCTGGCCGAGGCGGCGCGGGACATCACGGCGGCGTGTGTGATTTCCGGCACCTCGTGGAAGAATGCTGAGCAGATGTGCGACGGCAGATACGATACCTTCTGGTTCGGGCCTGCCGGCGGCACGCTCAGGGTGAGGGCGCCGCAGGGCGAGGCCGTTCACGGCGTGTACCTGCAGTTCTATGAATACGGCTGCGCCTTTGAGGTGCAGGTGCGGGACGCCGCGGGCGAATGGGTGAAGGCGGCCTCCTGCGAGACGGCATACCTGGCCGGCTATGCGGCGCTTCCGCAGGGCGCGCAGGAGATCCGGATTCTGCCCGGGGAAAGCGGCGCGCGCCTGTCGGTCGCGGAGCTGCATGTCTTTGCGGACGGCGGGACGCCCGATTGGGTGCAGCGCTGGGAGGCGCCGTGCGAGGACGCGGACCTGCTGGTGCTGGCTGCGCACCCGGATGACGAGATGCTCTTCATGGGCGGCACGATCCCATACTACGCGGGCGAGCGGCAGATGGAGGTGCAGGTGGCCTATCTGGTGCCGGCCACGCCGTACCGGAAGCTGGAGCTGCTGGACGGGCTGTGGCTGTGCGGCGTGCGCCATTATCCCGACCTGGGGCCGTTCCCGGACCGCTACAAGGTGTATCTGCGCGATCTATACCAGGAGAAGGGCTGGAAGGAGAGCCGTGTGCTGCGCTATGTGGCCGGGCTGTACCGGCGCTACCGGCCGGAGGTCGTGGTGACGCACGACGTGAACGGCGAATACGGGCATGGCGCGCACAAGGCGGCGGCCGACGCCGCGCTGCGCTGCATCGACCTGGCGGCGGACGCCGCCTGGCAGGACGAGCAGCTGGCGTATGAGGAGCCCTGGCAGGTGAAGAAGCTGTATCTGCACCTGTATGAGGCGGGACGCATCCGCATGGACTGGCGCGCGCCGCTTGCGGCCTTTGGCGGGAGGACCGCGTTTGACATGGCGGAGGCGGCGTTTGCCTGCCATGTTTCCCAGCGGAGGACGGATTACCGCGTGGAGGATTTCGGGCCGTATGACAATGCGGTGTTCGGCCTGGCCTATTCCGCGGTGGGCGAGGATCAGGCGAAGGACGACTTCTTTGAGCACATTTCAAGATGAGCGCGTGAACCGGTCCGGCAAAGCGCGGAGCGGCGGCGCGAATAGGGTCAGAATCCAGCCGCAGAGCGTGGAAAGGGATGGAAGCGTGGCATGAGGTTTACCAAAATGCATGGCCTTGGCAACGATTATGTCTATGTCAATGCGTTTGAGGAGCGGATCGACGATCCGCGCGCGCTGGCGATCGCCGTCAGCGACAGGCACTTCGGCGTCGGCAGCGACGGCCTGGTGCTCATCTGCCCGAGCGATGTGGCGGATTTCAAAATGCTCATGTACAATGCCGACGGCTCGCAGAGCGAGATGTGCGGCAATGCGAGCCGCTGCGTGGGCAAGTATGTCTACGATCACGGCATGACGGACAAGACCGTCTTGACGCTGGAGACGCTCGCCGGCGTCAAGACCCTGCACATGACGCTCAGGGACGGCAGGGTGGACACGGTGCGCGTGGACATGGGCGCGCCGCAGACCGACTGCGAGCAGGTGCCCTGCCTGCTGGGCCGGGGCGTGGTGACAAGGGCAAAAATCGAGGCGCTGGGCCGCGTGTTTGAGATCACGCCGGTATCGACCGGCAATCCGCACGGCGTCATCTTCCTGGACGAGCCGGTGGAGGGCTTCGACCTGAACCGCTACGGCCCGGCGCTGGAGACGCACCCGGCATTCCCCCAAAAAGCGAATATCGAGTTTGTCAACGTTCTGGCACGGGATCGCTTGCGCATGCGCGTCTGGGAGCGCGGCAGCGGCGTCACGCTGGCCTGCGGCACCGGCTCCTGCGCGGCGCTGGTGGCGGCGAATCTCTGCGGCCTGGCGGACAGACGGGCTGCCATCGTGCTCGATGGCGGCGAACTGGCCAATGAGTGGGACGAGGCCACGGGGCATGTGTTCATGACCGGCCCCGCGACCCATGTGTTTGACGGCGAATACGACCTGCAGAAGTGACCAGAAAGCGAGGAATGCCCATGACGCTCGTTTCCGAAGCGATGATCTTTGCCGCCTGCGCCCATGACGGGATGCTCAGAAAGGGCACGAATGTGCCGTACATCGTGCATCCGGCGGAGGTGGCGGCGATTGCCTCCACGCTGACCGACGATCCGGAAATCCTCGCGGCGGCGGTGCTGCACGATGTCATGGAGGACTGCGGCGTGAGCGTGCAGGAGCTGGCGCAGCGCTTCGGCGCGCGCGTGGCGGAGCTGGTGCTCAGCGAGACGCAGGAGCGCGGCGGCGATCCGCGCATGACCTGGGAGGCGCGCAAGCGCAGCGCGATCGAGCAGATCGCCAGGAGCGGCCGCGCGTCGAAGATCATCGCGCTCAGCGACAAGCTGAGCAACATGCGGGCGATTCACAGGGACTTTGACCGGGACGGAGAGGGCATGTTCGCCCGGTTCCATCAGCACGACAAGCGCAGGCACGCCTGGTATTACCGTAGCTGCGCGTCGCTGCTCAAGGACGAGCTGGGCGATACGGCTGCCTGGCGCGAGCTGAACGCGCACATCGAATATGTGTTTTCAGAGGATGGCGCGTCGCATCTGCAGAAAGCGGCGTACGCCGGATAAGGGATGAGGAATGCAGAAGAGTATGGATAACCGGCGGCCCGGACAGACGGGCAGCCGCCTGCGCTGGCTGGATGCGGTGCGGGGACTGGCGATGCTGCTGGTGATGATCGGGCACACGGTGCCGGGCAATGAGACGGTGATCGGCGCGCTGTATACGTTTCACCTGCCGCTGTTCTTCGTGATCTCCGGCTATGCCTCGCGCCCCGTGCGCGACGCCCGGGCGTTCTGGCGGCGGCACGTGCGCAGCTTTTTTCAGCTGATCGTGCCGTGCGCCGTGGTCCAGATGGGCCTGATGGTCTACCTTTGCCTCCTCGAGGGGAACCTGAGCGCTGGCAGGCTGATCGGCCTGGAGAAGCGGGCGATCCTGCAGCTGTTCTGGGCCGGGGCACAGAGCGTGAACGGCAGGCCGGCGCTGGGCATTCCGTGGTTTCTGTTCGCGCTGTTTTGGGGACGGCTGCTCTTTGACGTCCTGCGCATGGCGTTCAAAAGGCTTGCCGTGCCGGCCTGCGTGCTGGTTTCGGCGGCGGGCCTCGCCATCGGAACGGCGGCGTATCTTCCCCAGAGCCTGGAGCTGGCGATGGTTTCCGTGCTGTTCCTGTGCGCGGGCGAGCAGCTGCGCCGGCTGGACGGGCTGAACCCGCGCGTAAGGCGCGGCGCGCTGCTTGCAGCGGCGCTCGTGTGGGCGCTGGGGCTATGGCAGGGCGTGCGGATCGACATGGCGATTCATCGGTACGGTCGCTACGGGCTGGGCATTCCCGTGAGTCTCTGCGCGAGCGCCGTCGTCTGCGCGCTGATGCAGCGGCTGGACGGGTGCGACGCCCTCTGCGCGCCGCTGGCCTTCGTGGGACGCATCAGCCTGCCGGTGTTCTTCGTGCACCATCTGGACGACTATTTCATGGGCTGGTGGGCTCGTGAAAGCTGGTGGCTTTGCTGGATGAACCGCATCGTGGTCGTGGTGGGCATCGCCGCGCTTGTCCATGCCGCGGCGCAGGGCATCCGGGCCGTCTGGCGGTGCGCGCGGGGCAGGAGGAGAATTTCTCCTTGACAGAACCGGGCGCATCCTGTATGATAATCAATTAAGGCAACGATGCCCGATGATGGCAAAAGTGAATCGTATGGGAGGAAACGGTCAGGATGATGTGGGGGATGAATTCCGCAGGCGCATGCATGCTGGCCGCGTGTTTCCATTTTCATTGCGCATGACAACCGCCTTTTTGGCGGTTTTCTTTTGCCCGAAAAGGAATCGTGTTTCAAAAGAAGGAGAGATCCGATGGCAACTTTGATTCTGGAAGATGGTTCCCGCTTTGAAGGAACCCTGTTTGGCCATCCGCAGCCGGCGACGGGCGAGGTCGTCTTCATGACCGGCATGTGCGGCTATCAGGAGACGCTGACCGATCCGGCCTATCGGGGGCAGATCGTGTGCATGACGTATCCGCTGATCGGCAACGTGGGCATCAATGATCTGGACTTTGAGAGCGGCTACGTGCAGGCGGCCGGCCTGGTCGTGTCCGAGCTGTGCGAGCTGCCGAGCAACTGGCAGATGAAAAAGACGCTGGACGAGTTCCTGAACGAGCAGGGCGTGACCGGCATCTGCGGCGTGGACACCCGCGCGCTGACCCGCCACATCCGCGACAACGGCGTGATGCGCGGCCGCATTGTGGCCGGCGAGGCGGCGGAGGAGGACTTTGCGGCGTGCAGGGCGTTTGCGCTGCACGGCGAGGCGATCGAGGCGTCCTGCAGGGAGCGCCATGACGTGAGCACGGAGGGCGACGTGAGGGTCGCGGTGCTGGACCTGGGCATGACGCGGAGCCTGACGGACTGGATCGTCAGGCAGGGCGCGCAGGTGACCGTCTTCCCGGCGCTGACCGGCGCGCAGGAGATCCTGGAGAGCGGCTGCGACGGCGTGCTGATCTCCGCGGGCCCGGGCAATCCGGAGGATTATCCGCAGATCGTAGAGACGGTGAAGGTCCTGATGGACAGCAGGCCGGTCATGGGCGTGGGCCTTGGCCACCTGATGATGGCGCTGGCCAGCGGCTGCCGGGTGGAGCGGATGCGCTTTGGCCACCACGGCGGCAACCAGCCGGTCAAGGACCTGGCGGCGGGCACCTGCGCGGTGACCAGCCAGAGCCACCTGTACACGGTCAGCGGCGATGCGCTGCCCGAGGGCGTGCGCGTCAGCCACATCAACTGGAACGACAGGAGCGTCGAGGGCCTCGTGTATGAGGGCAAAGATGCGTTCTCCGTGCAGTTTGTCCCCTCGGGGCTGGGCGGGCCGTTTGATACGACGGCGTTGTATGACGATTTCCTCAGAACGGTTCGCGCGAACCGGGAAAGGGCGGGTGTGTGACGATGCCGAAGAAGGAATGGATCAGGAAGGTGCTGGTGATCGGCTCCGGCCCGATCGTCATCGGCCAGGCGGCCGAGTTTGACTACGCCGGCACGCAGGCCTGCCGCGTCCTCAAGGAGGAGGGGCTGGAGGTCGTGCTGGTGAACTCCAACCCGGCCACGATCATGACGGACACCAATATCGCGGACAGGGTGTACCTGGAGCCGCTGACGGTCGAGTCCATCGAGCGCATCATCGCGCGCGAGCGCCCGGATAGCCTGCTGGCGGGCCTGGGCGGCCAGACCGGCCTGAACATGGCCATGGAGCTCGACGAGCGCGGCATCCTTGAAAAGTACAACGTGCAGCTGCTGGGCACGAAGATCGACGCGATCCGCCGCGCGGAGGACCGCGAGGACTTCAAGAACATGATGCTGGAGATCGGCGAGCCGTGCATCGACTCCGTCATCGTGCACGACGTGCAGCCGGCGGTCGATTTTGCCGACGAGCACGGCTATCCGGTCATCGTCCGCCCGGCGTATACCCTCGGCGGCACGGGCGGCGGCTTTGCGGAGAACGAGAAGCAGCTGCGCGAGATCTGCGCGGACGGCCTGCGCTCCTCCCGCGTGCACGAGGCCCTGATCGAAAAGAGCGTCGCCGGCTGGAAGGAGATCGAGTACGAGGTCATCCGCGACGGCGCGGGCAACTGCATCACCGTGTGCAACATGGAGAACCTCGACCCGGTCGGCGTGCACACCGGCGACTCCATCGTCGTCGCCCCGACGCAGACGCTGCGCCAGGAGGAGGCGGCCATGCTGCGCCACGCCGCGCTGAACATCATCTGCGCGCTGGGCATCGAGGGCGGCTGCAACGTGCAGTTCGCGCTCGATCCGTATTCCATGAAGTACTACGTCATCGAGGTCAACCCGCGCGTGTCCCGCTCCTCCGCGCTGGCCTCCAAGGCGACCGGCTACCCGATCGCCAAGGTCACCACGCGCATCGCGCTGGGCTACACCCTCGACGAGATCGCCAACGGCGTGACCGGCTGCACCTGCGCGTGCGCCGAGCCGACGGTCGACTACATCGTCCTCAAGTTCCCGCGCTGGCCGTTTGACAAGTTCGTCTACGCCGACAAGCACATCGGCACCAAGATGAAGGCGACCGGCGAGATCATGGCCATCAGCACGAACTTCGAGAGCGCGCTGCTCAAGGCGGTCCGCTCGCTGGAGACCGGCATGGACAGCCTGGCCGTGCCGGCGCTGGAGGCGCTCTCCGACGAGGCGCTGGAGCAGCAGCTTCACGAGATCAACACGGAGCGCGCGTTCGTGGTGGCCGAGTGCCTGCGCCGCGGCATGGACATCGGGCACGTCGGCGACGTGACCCGGATCGACGTCTGGTTCCTCAAGAAGATCCAGAACATCGTGGAGATGGAGCAGGCGCTGCGCCTGCTGGGCAGCGCGGAGAAGCTGGGCCGCGCCATGCTGCTGGATGCGAAGCGGATGGGCATGTGCGACAGGGCCATCGCCCGCTTTGTGAACAGCGACGAAATGACCATCCGCGCCATGCGCAAGGAGATGAACATCCTCCCGGCGTTCCGCAAGGTCGACACCTGCGGCGGCGAGTTCGAGGCCGTCAGCCCGTATTTTTACAGCGTGTACGGCGGCGCGAACGAGGCGTTCAATTCCGGCCGCAAGACCGTGGTCGTCCTCGGCTCCGGCCCGATCCGCATCGGCCAGGGTATCGAGTTTGACTACTGCTCCGTGCACTGCGTCTGGGCGCTGAAGCGCGCGGGCTTTGACACCGTCATCATCAACAACAACCCGGAGACCGTCTCCACCGACTTTGACACCGCGGACCGCCTCTACTTTGAGCCGCTGACCCCGGAGGACGTCTGGAACATCCTGGAGATCGAGCAGCCGGTGGGCGTGGTCTGCCAGTTCGGCGGCCAGACCGCCATCAAGCTGGCCAAGGCCGTCCGCCAGGGCGGATATGCCATCCTGGGCACGGATCTTGGGGATATCGACGCCGCCGAGGACCGCGAGCTGTTCAATCAGCTGCTTGCCTCCCTGGGCATCCCGCAGCCGAAGGGCACCACCGTCTTCACCGCGGACGAGGCCGCCCAAGCCGCGAAGGAGCTGGGCTATCCGGTGCTGGTGCGCCCGAGCTACGTGCTCGGCGGCCAGGGCATGGAAATCGCGTATGACGAGAAGCACATCCGCGAGTACATGGACATCATCAACCTGAACGTCCAGGAGCACCCGATCCTGGTGGACAAATACCTGCTGGGCCGCGAGATCGAGGTGGACGCGATCTGCGACGGCGAGAACGTGCTGATTCCGGGCATCATGGAGCACATCGAGCGCGCAGGCATCCACTCCGGCGACTCCATCTCCGTCTATCCGCCGCAGCATCTCGCACCGCGCATCCAGCGCATGGTGACCGATTACACGATCAGCATCGCGCGCAGCCTGCACGTCAAGGGCCTGGTGAACATCCAGTTCATCGAGTACGCCGGCGATCTGTACATCATCGAGGTCAACCCGCGTTCCTCCCGCACCGTGCCGTACATCTCGAAGGTCACCGGCATCCCGATCGTCGAGCTGGGCGTGCGCGCGTCCCTGGGCGAGAAGGTGCCCGCGATGGGCTTTGGCACGGGCTTGTACCCGCCGGCCCCGACTGTGGCCGTCAAGATGCCGGTCTTCTCCTTCGAGAAGCTGAATGAGGTCGAGGTCGCCCTGGGACCGGAGATGAAGTCCACCGGCGAGGCGCTGGGCCTGGCCGAGACCGCCGAGGAGGCGTACCTCAAGGGCTTTGCCTCCACGAAGATGGCGATCCCCAGACCCGAGGAGGGCGGCGTGCTCTTCGCTATCGCCGACCACGACAAGCGCGAGGCGCTGGGCCTGGCCGAGACGTTCGCGGCGCTGGGCTTTGACATCTACGCGACCACCGGCACTGCGCACATGCTCAACCACAACTACGTCGGCGCGCAGCCCGTGCCGCGCCCCGGCGAGGACACCGACGCGCTGGCCAAGCTGTTTGACTCCGGCAAGATCCGCCTGATCATCACCACGCCGACCCACGGCCGTGACCCGCTGCGCGCGGGCTTCCGCCTGCGCCGCATGGCGGTCGAGTACGGCATCGCCTGCATCACCAGCATCGACACCGCGAAGCTGCTGATGAAGTGCGTGAAGATGGGCAGCAAGGACGTGCCGCCGCTGGGCCTGCACGATCTGGTGCTGTAATACGCATGGAACCGCGCGAAGCGAAGAAGGGAGTCTGAGGGACAATGTCCCTCAGGCAGGTCTTAGGGCGGCAGCCCTAACGTATCCCATGAATTCAGGAAAAAAGTAGTCTCAGAGCAGGAGGCGTAGCCTCCTACGATTGAGACGGGTCTGCTCTGCAAGGCAGCTGCCGGACGCTTGATGGCGTTCGGCAGCTTTCTTTTGCAAAAAAATGAAAAATCCCCCTTGACAAATCCTAAAACTGTGTTATTGTATTACTGTACTAGTACAAACGTGAAACGGAGGCATGCAGATGTGAAATGGTCTTTTGCAAACGATCTCCCGATCTACGCGCAGCTGATCGAGCAGATCAAGGTGGGCGTCGCGACCGGCGAATTCCCGCCGGGGGAGCGATTGCCGTCCGTGCGCGATCTGGCGACGGAGGCCGGGGTCAACCCCAATACCATGCAGCGCGCGCTCGCCCAGCTGGAGAGTGAGGGGCTCGTATACAGCCAGCGAACGGCGGGCCGGTTTGTCACCGAGGACAAGGCGCGCATTGGGGAGGCCAAGCGCGATCTGGCGCAGAAGCACGTCGCGCGGTTCATGGAGGCGATGCGCAGCCTGGCGATCTCCAGGGAGGAGACGCTTGCGCTGCTGGAAGCGGAATTTGGAAAGGAGACAGGGACGAATGAATGTCCTGACATGTAAGGAGCTGAGCAAAAAATACGGCAGAATGCCTGCGCTCAGCGGCGTGAGCCTGAATGTGGAGTCGGGCCACATCGTGGGCCTGCTGGGCCCCAACGGCAGCGGCAAGACGACGCTGATCAAGCTGGCCAACGGCCTGCTGACCCCGGATGGCGGCACGATCACCGTCTGCGGCATGCTGCCCGGCAAGGGGTCGCACGCGCTGGTGAGCTATCTGCCCGAGCGCGCGGTGCTGCCGGAATGGATGAGCGTCCAGCAGATTCTCGATTACTATGCGGACTTTTATGCGGATTTCCGCAGGGACGCGGCTGAGGAGATGATCCATCACCTGGGCATCGATGTGAAGCAGCGCATCCGCCAGATGAGCAAGGGCACGCGCGAGAAGGTGCAGCTCATCATGGTGATGAGCCGCCAGGCGAAGCTGTATCTGCTCGATGAGCCGATCGGCGGCGTGGACCCGGCCACGCGCGATTACATCCTGAGCACGATCATCAGCAACTACAACCCGGAGGCGGCGGTGGTGATCTCCACGCACCTGATCGCGGACGTGGAGAAGATCCTGGACGACGTGATCTTCCTCGACCGCGGCTGCGTGGTGCTGGAGAGCTCCGTCGATGAGATTCGGGAGACGCGCGGCGTGAGCGTGGACGCGCTGTTTCGGGAGGTGTTCAAATGCTGAGAAAACTGATGAAGCACGAGCTGCGCGCGACGGGGCGCAGCATGGGGCCGATGCTCCTGCTCGTGCTGGTCGCCGCGGTGGGCGGCAACCTTTCCACATACAGGCTGCTGGAGACGGACAACCGCATGCTCAATACGCTGGGCGTCCTGCTGCTGACGTGCTTTTTCATCGCCGTTGCGGCGTCGGGCGTCATGGCGTTCGCGCTGATGGTGGAGCGCTTTTACAAGAATCTGCTGCGTGACGAGGGCTACCTGACGATGACGCTGCCGGTCTCCGTGCACGAGCACATCTGGGCGAAGCTGCTGACCTCGCTGATCTGGTGGGCTGCCGTGCTGGCGATAGCTGTTGCGGCGATGTTCATTCTGGCGGTCAATCCGAGCATCCTGCAGGAGATCGGCGTCATCCTCGCGCGGCTGAACATCGCCGATCTGAATCTCTCACAGAATCTGCCGCACGTTATCCTGTTCTGCGTGGAGCTTGCACTGCTGCTGGCGGTCGGCGGCGCGTGCATCTGCCTGCACTTTTATGCGGCGCTGGCGGTGGGCCACAGCTTTACGCACCACAAGTCCGCACTGTCGGTCGCGGGGTTCTTCGCGATGCCGGTTGTCTGGCACTTCATCCAGAGAATCGCCATGTTCCTGCTGAACCTGCTGAATCTGGAGGGCATCAGGCTCTGGCTGCAAAGCCTTCAGCCGGCCGCGCAGATGCACCTGACGATGCTGGGCGTCACGGTGGTCACGGCGATTCCCGCGGCGCTGTACTACGTCCTCACGGCATGCTTCCTCAAAAACAGGCTGAACCTCGGCTGACGCAGGCCGGGGGGGAGAAGTCCGGCGATTGCCGGGCTTTTTCTTTGGGATACGTTGGGCTGCCGCCCAAACCTGCTTGAGGGATTTCATCCCTCAAACTCCCTTCATCGCTTCGCGTTGATCAATTTGTTTTTGTCGGTGAAAAGGATAACCAGCCAGCTTGTTGTCAGGTTTTATCCGGTATGATACAATGCACAAAGGAGGGAATTTGGATGAGATATACCTGGATGGACAAATACCTGCTCGCGAAAAAGGGCGTGACCCGGGATCTGCAGGCCGACTGGAACTGGATTCGCTATCAGGTCGGCGGGAAGCTGTTTGCGGCGCTGTGCTTGGATGACGGCGGAAAGCCGGTCTATATCACCCTGAAGCTCAGGCCGGAGAAGGGCGAGTTCTGGCGCGGGCAGTACGGGGACGTGATTCCCGGCTACTACATGAACAAGACGCACTGGAATTCGATCAATCCGGATGGTCAGGTGCCGGACGATATCCTCAGGGACATGCTGGACGAGTCCTACGCGCTGGTGCTTGCGGGCCTGAGCAAAAAGCTGCAGCGCGAGATTCTCGGTGAGGCGTGATGTCTTCGCTTTGCCCGGCTGAGAGCAATTCAGAATGAAACGGTGTGAGGTGAGCAGGCATGGCGATGTGGAGCCCGTGGCGCGGATGTCACCGCTGCAGCGAGGGCTGCCGGTATTGCTATATTCACAAGGGCGACGCCAGGCGCGGCGTGAATACGAACAGCATTGTGCGCAGCGAGAAGTTTGACGCGCCCATCGCCCGCAAGAAAAACGGCGAATACAGGATGGCCGGCGGGCAGCTGGTGTATCTGTGCTTTCAGACGGACTTCCTGATTGAGGAGGCGGACGCCTGGCGCGGCGCATGCTGGGACATCATCCGCGAGCGCAGCGACCTCCGGTTCCTGTTCCTCACCAAGCGCATCGGTCGGTTCATGGACTGCGTTCCGCCGGACTGGGGCGAGGGCTATGAGAACGTGATCGTCGGCTGTACGGTGGAAAACCAGAAAAACGCGGACGAGCGGCTGGCCTGCTTTGCGCAGCTGCCCATCCGGCACAGGAACATCATCTGCCAGCCGCTGCTGGAGCGGGTGGATATCGAGCGCTACCTGCCCGGCGTGGAACTGGTGGTCGCGGGCGGCGAATCGGACCGCGAGGCCCGGCCGCTTGACTACGATTGGGTGCTCGATCTGCGCGAGCAGTGCCGCCGTGCAGGCACGCATTTTGAGTTCCGCCAGTGCGGCACGCATTTCATCCGCGATGGCCGGATGTACACCCTGCAGGTCAGGGACCTGTGCGCGCAGGCGCGCAAGGCGGGCATCGATCTGTGATCAGGGCGGGGCGACCGCCGTCCGGCTCTTGCGCTTCGCGCGGGGTTGCATTATAATAAGGGACAGCGCAATTTCACGAAAGGGGATTGATGGATCATGGAAAGAAAGAACGCCTGGGCCAAGTACGACGAGGCGGGCATGGAGAAGATTGAGGCGTTTGCGAAGAATTACTGCGCGTTTCTCGATCATGGCAAGACGGAGCGCGAGTGCGTCGCGCAGGCCGTGAAGGCGGCGCAGGACGCGGGCTTCATCGACCTGAGGCAGGCGACGAAGGAAGGCCGCCAGCTCGTCCCGGGCGACAGGGTGTACGTCAACTGGATGAACAAGTCGTTCATGTCCTTCATCGTGGGCAGCGCCCCGCTGGAGATGGGCATGAACATCCTGGGCGCGCACATCGACTCCCCGCGCCTGGACGTGAAGCAGAACCCGCTGTATGAGGAGGCCGATCTGGCGTATCTGGATACGCACTACTACGGCGGCATCAAGAAGTATCAGTGGGTCGCGCAGCCGCTGGCGCTGCACGGCGTGCTCTGCAAGAAGGACGGAAGCACCGTGACCGTCGCCATCGGCGAGGATGCGGCCGATCCCGTGTTCTACATCACCGACCTGCTGCCGCATATCGCGCAGGAGCAGATGACCAAGCCCGCGTCGAAGGTGATCGAGGGCGAGGACCTCAACCTGATCATCGGCGGCATGCCGGTGAAGGCCCCGGACGAGGAGAAGGCCAGCGTGACCGCGGGCGTGCTCGCGATCCTGAAGGACAAGTACGGCGTGGAGGAGGAGGACTTCCTCAGCGCGGAGCTGGAGATCGTCCCGGCGGGCAAGGCGCGCGATGTGGGCTTTGACCGCAGCATGATCGCCTCCTACGGCCATGACGACCGCGTCTGCGCGTACCCGTCCATGCAGGCGGTGCTCGACTTTGAGGGCGTGCCGGCGTACACCGCCTGCGCGATCCTCACCGACAAGGAGGAGATCGGCTCCGTCGGCGCGACGGGCATGAACAGCCGGTTCTTTGAGAACGTCGTCGCGGAGTTTGCCGACCTGGCCGGCGCGAAGGGCGACCTGGCGCTGCGCCGCGTGCTGGCAAACAGCCGCATGCTCTCCAGCGACGTCTCCTCGGGCTTTGATCCGAACTTCGCCAGCGCGTTTGAAAAGAAGAACACCGCGTTCCTGGGCCGCGGCGTGTGCTTCAACAAGTACACCGGCAGCCGCGGCAAGTCCGGCTCCAACGACGCGAACGCCGAGTACATCGCGCACCTGCGCGCCATCCTCGACGACGCGGACGTCGCGTTCCAGACCTGTGAGCTGGGCCGCGTGGACCTGGGCGGCGGCGGCACCATCGCCTACATGTGCGCGAAGTACGGCATGAACGTGATCGACGCGGGCGTGGCCGTGCTCTCCATGCACGCCCCCTACGAGGTCATCTCCAAGGTGGACCTGTACGAGGCCTACCGCTGCTACAGCACGTTCCTCAGGGACGCCAGGCCGCTGTAATCTGACACAATCATCAGCAAAAGTTCCGGAAGGATTTCCTCCCGGAACTTTTTTGCCTCATAGAAAATTGCGTCAAAAAACCGTACAGCGGGCACCGAATGACTTGATTTTGCAAAGCTGTTCGGAAGTGGGAGCGGGCACAGCCCGCTTTTTTGCATATGAGGAGGTAAGGCTTCAGCGCGTGTACGCCAGTTCGTTCTTCGCCTGCCTGAAACGCGGCAGGTTAGCAAAATCGGGGCTAGTCAGACGGCGGAGCATCGATTATAATATAATCTGTATATCTGTGTGAACATCCATGTAAACGCTGTACAGGTGAACATATGCTGTTTAATTCATTTGAATTTTTGATTTTCTTCCCGGTCGTCACGGCGGTCTACTTCCTGCTGCCCGGCAGGATCCAGTGGATCTGGCTGCTGGTGATGAGCTACTTCTTCTACATGAACTGGCACGCGGAATACGCGCTGCTGATGGCGGCGTGCACGGTCGTGACGTACGGGTGCGGCCTGGCCATCACGGCGCTGCATGAGAAGAAGCACAAGAAGCTCGCGATGATCGCCGGCATCGTCTTCAACATCGGGCTGCTGGGGTATTTCAAGTATACGGGCTTCTTCCTTGATGTGATCCAGCGCGCGTGCGATCTGCTTTCCATCCCCGTGACCACGCCGAGGGTGTCGATTCTCCTGCCGGTGGGCATCAGCTTCTACATCTTCCAGGCGCTGTCCTATGTGATCGATGTGTACAAAGGGCGCGTGAAGGCCGAACGAAATTTGTTCAAATACGCGCTGTTTGTGTCGTTCTTTCCGCAGCTGGTCGCCGGCCCGATCGAGCGCAGCAGCCGCCTGCTCCGCCAGGTGACGGCGGAGCACCGCTTTGACTGGGAGCGCACGCGCCAGGGCCTGCTGATCATGCTGCTGGGCTTCTTTGAAAAGGTGGTCATCGCGGATCGCGCGTGCATGTACGTCGATGCGATTTACGGCGGCTGGGTTGGCGCGTCCGGCGCGCAGATCGCGCTGGCGACGTTCGTGTTCGCCGTGCAGGACCTGTGCGATTTCGCCGGCTACAGCCATATCGCCATCGGCGCGGCCAAGGTGCTGGGCGTAGAGCTGATGACCAACTTCCGCCAGCCGTATTTCGCGCACTCCGTGCAGAACTTCTGGGCCAGATGGCACATCAGCCTTTCGACCTGGTTCCGCGATTACATCTATTTCCCGCTGGGCGCGGGCCGCGGCGGCAAGCTCAAGCAGGCCAGAAACCTGATGATCGTCTACACCGTCTCGGGCCTGTGGCATGGCGCGGCGCTCAAGTACGTCGCCTGGGGCATGCTCAACGGCGCGCTGCAGGTCGTCGAGGGCCTGCTGCCCCAGCCCAATCGCAAGCCGAGGTTCCCGAAAATCGATCTGCTGCTCCACATCCTCTGGACGGACTTCCTGATTCTCATCACGATGCTCATCTTCCGGGCGGGCTCGCTGTCCTCGGCGCTGGGCATGCTGCTGCGCATTCCGACGGCGTGGAACGCGCCGGGCATCGAGAGCGGGTTTTCCGCCATGCAGGCGCTGTGCACGGGCGTGTGCTTTGTGATCCTGTTTGTCATCGAGCTGATTCACGAGAAGCGCAGGTCGCTCACGGAGCTTACGGACAGGCTTCCGGCCGCGGCGCGCTGCCTGCTGTACCTGCTGGCCGTGCTGGCGGTCGTCGTGTTCGGCGTGTGGGGCCCGGGCTACGCGGCGCAGGCGTTCATTTACTTCCAGTTCTGACGCGGGCGCAAACCAGACGGCCATGCGCCGCGAAGCGATGAAGAGAGTCTGAGAGACGATGTCCCTCGGGCGGGGTTTGGGGCAGCAGCCCCCAAAGAGGATGTTGAATATGAAGAAAAAAATCGCGATGACCGCGCTCTGGCTGGCGGCGCTGGTGTGCTGCCTGGCGCTGCTGGATCAGGGTATGTGCCGCGACGACAGCGAGCGCAAGTACGGCGCGTTCTTTGCGGAGAAGCAGGATTTTGACGTGCTGTTTCTGGGCACGAGCCGCGTGCTCGACGGCATCTCGCCGATGGAGCTGTGGCGCGATTACGGCATCACCAGCTACAACATGGGCAATAACTCCGAGCCGCTGGGCGTGACGCGCTGGGTGCTGGAGGCGGCGCTTGACTATCACACGCCCAGGGTTGCGGTGATCGACGTGTTCTATGTGCGCCATGAGGTGGATGAGGGATGGACGTACTCGTTCCGGCACCTGTTCTACGACGCGCTGCCGCTGTCCCGCTCGAAGATCCGGGCGGTCTGCGCCACGCAGCCGGAGGGCGGAAGGATCGAGTTCCTCATGCCGTTCTCGCTGTATCATGGCCGCTGGGAGGAAATCCTCTCCGGCCAGTCGGAGCGGCTGGTGGAATGCGAGCCGTACATGATGGGCGGCGAGATGCGCCTGAGCCGCCAGACGCGGGAGGGCTACACCTTCACCGACGAGATGGAGCAGGGCGAGCTGCCGGGCCATCAGGCGCTGCGCGAGATCGCGGCGCTCTGCCGGGAGCGGGGCGTGGAGCCCGTGTTCGTGGCCCTGCCGGGGCACGCGTCTGAGCAGGAGCAGATGGACATGAACAGCGTGCAGCGCGTTGCGGACGAGCTGGGCGTACCGTTTGTCAACATGGTGCGCATGGATATTGTGGATAACCAGACAGACTGCTACGATTGGCACGGCCATCTCAACCCGGACGGCGCGAGCAAGACGACCGCGTTTCTGGGCGCGTGGCTTGCGGAGCACTGCGACCTGCCCGACAGGCGCGGCGACAGCGCATACGCCCATTGGGACGAGAACCTGGCGCAGTACGAGGCGTACAGGGCCCAAAACTGGTCGGGCAAATAAGTCCCTCTTGACAAATCGGTCCGCTTTGATACAATGAAGATGCGCAGCTATGCGCATGATCAATACGACATGAAGGAGATTCAACATATGACCTTTGAGAGCCTGAAGGAGATCATCCTCGCGACCGTCAACTGCGGCGAGGAGAAGGTGGCCCCGGACGCCAAGCTGGTGCCGGACGTGTGCGCGGACAGCTTGGATACCGTGGAGCTGGCGATGGCGCTGGAGGACAAGACCGGCGTGAACGTGCCGGACGACCTGATGGCGACCTTCCGTACCCTGAACGATCTGCACGAGTACCTCAATGAACAGGGCGCCTGAGACGATGGTGACCTGCCCGGCCTGCGGACGCGAGACGACGCAGGCTGTTTGGCGTGAAAGCCTGTGCGTGTGCCCGGCCTGCGGCTCGCACCAGCTGATCTCCGCGAGGGCGCGGCTGACGGCGCTGTGCGACGAGGGCACGCTCCGGGAGCTGAACGCCGATCTGGTCGGCGGCGACCCGCTGGCGTTCCCCGGCTATCAGAAGAAGCTGGCGGCGCAGCGCGAGAAGACCGGCATGCAGGAGGCCGTGATGACGGCGACGGGCTGCATCGACGGACATCCGGCGGTGCTCTCCGTGCTGGACGCACAGTTCTTCATGGGCAGCATGGGCACCGCCGTGGGCGAGAAGATCACGCGGGCGATCGAGTATGCACGGGATGCGCGCCTTCCGCTCATCATGTTTTCCGCCAGCGGCGGCGCGCGCATGCAGGAGGGCTTCTTTTCGCTCATGCAGATGGCCAAGACCAGCGCCGCGGTTGCGGACTTTTCCGAAAAGGGCGGCCTGTACATCAGCGTGCTCACCAACCCGACGACCGGCGGCGTGACGGCGAGCTTTGCCTCGCTGGGCGACATCATGCTCGCCGAGCCGGACGCGCTCATCGGCTTTGCCGGCCCGCGCGTGATCGAGCAGACGATCGGCCAGCGGCTGCCGGAGGGCTTTCAGCGCAGCGAGTTCCAGCAGGAGCACGGCTTTGTCGACCAGATCGTGCCGCGTGCGCAGATGCGTGCGGTGCTTGCCCAGCTGCTCAGGCTGCATGAAGGCGGGGTGAAGCGCACATGATCAAGACGATGATTCGCGAGCTCGAGGAGATCGAAAGCGCGCTGCGCACGGCGCAGGGCGGGGAATTCGCGCAGCTTGCCGCGCGGCGCGACGAGCTGCTTCATCAGCTTTCCGACCTCACGCCGGAGCAGAAGGTGCTCATGACGCGCTATCCCAAGCGGCCGAAGATCGGGCAGTATCTCTCCGCGCTGTTCACGGATTTCTTTGAGCAGCGCGGCGACCGGCAGTGCCGCGAGGACAGGAGCATTCTGGGCGGCATTGCGCTCTTCCACGGCCGCCCGGTGACGGTGCTGGGCCACAAAAAGGGCGACAACATCGAGGAAAACCTGGCGTGCAACTTCGGCATGCCGGGCCCCGAGGGCTATCGCAAGGCGCTGCGCATGATGAAGCAGGCGGAGAAGTTCGGCCGTCCGGTGATCACATTCATCGATACGCCGGGCGCGTACCCCGGCATGGAGGCCGAGGAGCGCGGCCAGGGCGAGGCCATCGCCAGAAACCTGGCGGAGATGAGCAGACTGCGCGTGCCGGTGCTCTCCATCGTCACGGGCGAGGGCAGCAGCGGCGGCGCGCTGGCGCTGGGCCTGGCCGACCGCATTCTGATGCTGGAAAACGCGTATTACTCGGTGGTCACGCCGGAGGGCTGCGCGAGCATCCTGTGGAAGGACCCCAAGAAGCGCGACGAAGCCTGTCTGGCGCTCAAGCTGACCGCGCAGGATCTGCTGGGCTTCGGCGTGATCGACGGGATCATTCCGGAGGCCGTCGGCGGCGCGCAGCGGGACACGAAGACGCTGTTTGAGCGGCTGGACCGGGAGATCGCGCAGGCGCTCTGCGCGCTGGAGGACAAGGATGCGGACACGCTTGTGCGCGAACGCTATGCGAAGTACAGAAGGATCGGGCTGGCGTAAGGCAGCCTGAACCTTCACACAATTAGTTAAAAGATTGAACCAACCGGCTTGCTGCCGGCGGCACACCGACGAAACAAAATGAATCCTGCTGCTCCGCGCCACCGGTGCTTTGCAAAAGGATTCCCATGACAAAGAGAGGCATGTATGAACGGATTGAAACTGCTGGGCACGGGTTATGCGCTGCCCACGCGCGTGCTTGACAACGACGCGATGACGGCCTATGTGGAGACGAGCGACGAGTGGATCACGACCCGCACGGGCATCCGCCAGCGCTATTTCTGCGGCGAGGGCGAAAGCACCACCACGCTGGCGATCGAGGCGGCCCAAAAGGCGCTTCATGACAGCGGTCTTGACAAGGCGGACATCGGCTGCGTGATCGTGGCGACCTCCTCCGGCGAATATGCGATGCCCAGCACCGCATGCCTGGTGCACAAGGCGCTGGAGCTGAACGAGAACATCCCGGTGTTCGACCTGGGCGCGGCGTGCGCGGGCTTTTTGTACGCGGTGGACACGGCGCGCGCGATGCTGCTGGCGCACGGCGGCAAGGCCGCGCTGGTGATCGGCGCCGAGCAGATGAGCCAGGTGCTGGACATGGCGGACCGCAACACCTGCGTGCTCTTTGGCGATGCGGCGGGCGCGGCGGTGTTCGCGCTGGACGAGGATGCGGAGTACGCCTATGTCTGCGGCACGCGCGGCGACATGGCCATCCAGCTGGGCGGCCCGCGCCGCACGCTGGCGATGACCATGGAGGGCCAGAATGTGTTCCGCTTCGCCGTCTCGACGATTCCCGCCACGGTGGAGGAGCTGCTTGCCAAAACCGGCAAAACGATGGACGACGTCGATTGGGTGGTCTGCCATCAGGCGAATCAGCGCATCATCGACGCGAGCGTGCGCAGGCTGGGCGTGCCGGCGGAGAAGTTCTACAAGAACCTCGACCGCTACGCCAATACCAGCGCGGCGAGTATCCCGCTGGCGCTGGCGGAGATGAAGGAGAGCGGCAGGCTGACGAGCGGCCAGCGCGTGATTCTGGTGGGCTTCGGCGGCGGCCTGACCTGGGCGGGCGTCATGCTCAGGGTCTGAGACGCGCCTTGCAGCGGCAAAGCGTCTGAAGCAAAGGATGTCCCTGTGAAGGGCGAACGGAGTTTGCCTCTGCGCAGCATCTTGAAACCGCCGCGAAGCGAAGAATGGTCAAGGGACAATGTCCCTTGCGTGTTTGGGGCAGAGCCCCAAAAAGGAGAACTCGAATGAAACTTGCATTTCTGTTTGCGGGCCAGGGCAGCCAGAAGGCCGGCATGGGCCGCGATCTGTACGAGGAATATCCGGCGTTCCGCGCAGCGTTTGACGCGGCGGCGCTCGACTTTGACCTGAAAAAGGTCTGCTTTGAGGACCCGGACGGCATCATCAACCAGACCCAGTACACCCAGCCGTGCATGGTCGCGTTCGCCGCAGGCGTGAACGCCGTGCTGGCGGAAAATGGGATTGTGCCCGAGTACGCCGCGGGCCTGAGCCTGGGCGAATACAGCGCGCTGCACTGTGCGGGCGTGTTCACGGCGGGGCAGGCTGTCGAGCTGGTTGCGTACCGCGGCGCGGCGATGGCGAAGGCGGCGGAGGGCGTGGAGAGCGCGATGACCGCCGTGCTGAATCTTGACCGCGAAGCGCTTGAGCGCTGCTGTCAGGAGGCTGCTTCTCTGGGCGTGGTCAGAATCTGCAACTACAACTGCCCCGGCCAACTCGTCATCGGCGGTGAGAAGGCTGCGGTGGCCAGGGCCGGCGAGCTTGCCAAGGCGGCGGGCGCGAGGAGGCTGCTGCCGCTGCGCGTGAGCGGCCCGTTCCACACGCCGCTGATGCAGCCCGCCAGCGAGGCGCTCAGAGCGCGGTTTGAGACGGAGACCTTCGGGCAGATGAATTTCCCGGTGCTCTTCAACTGCCTGGGCGACGTGAAGGGCGAGGACGACGAGATCCCCGCGCTGCTCTGCCGCCAGGTGAAGGAGAGCGTCTACATGGAGGACACCATCCGCAAGCTGGCCGCGCTGGGCGTGGACACGGTGGTGGAGATCGGCCCGGGCAGGGCGCTCTCCGGCTTTGTGGCCAAGACCGTGGGCAGCGCCATCACCTGCTATGCGGTGGAGGACGCCGCGAGCCTGCGCGCCGCGCTGGATGCGCTGAAAAAGTGAAGGAAAGAAAGCAAGTCTGATGAGCGGACTTGCTTTTTTGCAGCTGGGCTGCCTGCGATAAGGACGCTTTAGGGAGCTTAAGCGAATGAAGGTCACTCCCTCCGGCTGCTGCGGCAGCCACCTCCCTCAGGAGGGAGGCTAAAGCTACTGAAAGCAATTTAGGCTCCCTCTTGAGGGAGCTGTCAGCGAAGCTGACTGAGGGAGTTCGTTCACATTCTCTCCCCAAAGCACCTTCTCATGGAGAACCGGCACAGGCTGACCGTATGCGCTTTCCTTCACAAAGTTGTTGACATCGGATGAACGAAATCATATAATATAGGAAGAAATAGGCAAAAAGCCTGCACAAACCGTGCGTGGGTTTGTGTAAATCATCAGAAAGGGAGAACTGACTATGAAGAAACTGTTTGCGCTCCTGATGGCTGCCGTGCTCGTGCTGTCCTTTGCGTGCGTCGCCAGCGCCGAGATCGATCCGGCCCTGATCGCCGCCGCGAAGGAGGATGGCGAGCTGGTCGTCTATGGTTCCTGCGAGGAGCCGTATCTGGCCGCCGCTGCCAAGCACTTTGAGGAGCTCTATGGCATCAAGACCTACTATCAGCGTCTGT